>JAFZPW010000091.1 GCA_017552495.1 Clostridia bacterium
AGGCAAAGGCTCTGCTGCCTTTTCCGGAAAAAGAAGCGCTGGAAACGCTGGACGACCGCTGCATCGCCCGCAGAATCAGTCCCGGCGGATGCGCCGATCTGCTGGCGGTGATGCTGTTCCTGCTTTCTGTTTCCGCATAAAAGCGTAATCCAAAATTTTGAAAAATATATGGAGAAAGAAGGTCAACACCCATGGTTGAGGTCATCAAAAAGGGCGCTTATCTGGTAGACGGCAAGATCGTTTACGCAGACGAGGCCAAAAACGTTCTCACTCCCGACGAGGCCCGTGAGAAGACCATCGCGTATTCTATCCTTCGCGCCCACGATGTGGGCACCGATCCCAAGAAGATGCGGATCAAGTTCGACGCGTTGATCTCCCACGACATTACCTTCGTGGGCATCATCCAGACCGCAAAGGCCTCCGGCCTGAAGGAATTCCCCATTCCCTATGCCATGACCAACTGCCACAACTCCCTGTGCGCCGTTGGCGGCACCATCAACGAGGATGACCACGCCTTCGGTCTGTCCGCCGCCAAGAAATACGGCGGCATCTATGTCCCCGCCAATCAGGCCGTCATCCACCAGTATGCCCGCGAGCGTCTGGCCGGCTGCGGCAAGATGGTGCTGGGCTCCGACTCCCATACCCGCTACGGCGCTTACGGCACCCTGGGCGTGGGCGAGGGCGGCGGTGAACTGGTCAAACAGCTTTTGCAGAACACCTATGACGTGGCCGCGCCCGAGGTGGTCATGGTTTATCTGGACGGCAAGCCCCGCAAAGGCGTCGGCCCCCAGGATGTGGCCATCGCGCTGGTCGCCGCGACCTTCCCCAACGGCGACGTGAAGAACAAGGTGCTGGAATTCGTCGGCCCCGGCGTCAAGGAACTGTCCTGTGACTTCCGGATCGGCGTGGATGTCATGACCACCGAAACTTCCTGCCTCACCTCTGTCTGGGTCACGGATGAGAAGGTTCGGAAGTATTACGAAAACATCGGTCGTCCCGAGGCGTTCCAGGAGCTCCAGCCCGGAAACGGCGCCTATTACGACAGCGTGGTGCATATCGACCTGTCCAAGGTGGAGTGCATGATCGCTCTGCCCTTCCATCCCTCCAAGGCTTACACCATCCACGAGCTGCAGGCCGATCCCGAGGGGATCTTCAAGCAGATCGAGGCCGACTGCAACAAGCAGCTTGGCGGCAAGGTGACCATGGATCTGTGCCGTAACATCGTGAACGGCAAGGTCACCTGCGACCAGGGCGTCATCGTGGGCTGCTCCGGCGGTATGTATGAGAATATTGTGGAAGCTGCCGCCATTCTGAAGGATCAGTCCATCGGCAACGGCTATTTTGACATGAGCGTTTACGCCTCCTCCACCCCCATCAATCTGGCTATCACCCGCAACGGGACCGCCGCCCAGCTCATGGAGGCCGGCGTTGTCATGAAGCCCAGTTTCTGCGGTCCCTGCTTCGGCGCCGGCGACACCCCCGCTAACAACGCCCTGTCTATCCGCCACGCCACCCGCAACTTCGCCAACCGCGAAGGTTCCAAGCCCGGCAACGGCCAGATTTCCGCCGTCGCGCTGATGGACGCCCGTTCTATCGCGGCTACCGCAGCCAACGGCGGCGTTCTGACGGCGGCCACCGACTTTGATTACGAAGAGCCCACCGCCGAGCAGATGGAATATCATTACGACGGCAGCGTTTACGCCAAGCGCGTTTACGAGGGCTTCGGCAAGGCCGATCCCACCGCCGAGTTGCGCTACGGTCCCAACATCAAGGATTGGCCCGAGATGCCCGCGCTGGAAGACGATCTGCTGGTCAAGCTGTGCGCCGTCATCCACGATCCTGTCACCACCACCGACGAGTTGATTCCCTCCGGCGAGACTTCCTCTTACCGTTCCAACCCCATCGGCCTGTCTGAGTTTGCCCTCAGCCGCAGAGTTCCCGAATATGTGGGCCGTTCCAAGGCTGTTCGCGCGCTCGAGGAGGCCCGCGAGGCCGGCAACACGCCTGCCGAGGTGCTGGATGTGCTGAGCAAGGTGGGCGGCGACGCCAAGAAGACCACCATAGGCTCCTGCGTCTTTGCCAACAAGCCCGGCGACGGCTCCGCCCGCGAGCAGGCCGCTTCCTGCCAGAAGGTGCTGGGCGGTTTCGCCAACATCTGCTATGAATACGCCACCAAGCGGTATCGTTCCAACTGCATCAACTGGGGCATCGTTCCCTTCACCATGGACAAGGCCGTCGGCTTTGACTATGAAGACGGTGACTGGGTCTATATTCCCGGCGTCAAGGCTGCGATCCTGAACGGCCAGGAGAATCTGAACGCCAAGGTCATCACCAAGGACGGTCAGATCCACGACCTGCCCCTGCAGTGCAAGGGCCTCACCGAGGATGAAAAACTCATTCTCAAAGAAGGCTGCCTGATGAATTATTACGCCGCCGGTTACGGCAAAGCCTGAGTTTTCGCCTGCGAGACTTTGGCCATGCTTCAGAATCGCGGTCACACCGTTCACGGTACAGAGGGGATCCCGATTCTTAGCCTGACCTCGTTTTCGACGCAATCTTATTCTGAGGGGGCAAGGCCGTGCCGCTAATTCTTTGCATGGCCTTGATCCCGTCAAACATCTTCCTCCGGGGATGGGGGATGGACTCAGTCCTCGGAAAGTGCTCCCGCCGCGGGAGCGTCATCATTCAAAAAAATAGAAAAGGAGCGCGATTCCCATGGCTAAAATTCAAATGAAAACGCCGCTGGTCGAGATGGACGGCGACGAAATGACTCGCATTCTCTGGAAAATGATTAAAGATAAGCTGATTTTGCCTTATGTGGATCTCAAGACCGAATACTACGATCTGGGTCTGCTCAATCGCAACGCCACCAAGCGGTATCGTTCCAACTGCATCAACTGGG
>JAFZPW010000092.1 GCA_017552495.1 Clostridia bacterium
CCAGATTGATGCCGATCTGCCACAGGAACATTCCTCCCACGCCGGCGCACACCAGGCGGCTGAAGGTGTCGGTGGAACGCCAGGCATCGTAAAAGATCCGCAGCACCAGCGCCGTGAGCAGCACCAGCAGCACCATGCAGCCGATGAAGCCGAACTCCTCGCCGCATACGGCGAAAATCGAGTCGGTATGGCTTTCGGGCACCCATCCGCCCTGAATGCGCGGGCCCTGCATATAGCCCGAGCCAAACAGCTCCCCGTTGCTGATGGCAGCCACCGTCTGTCTGGCTTGCCAGGAATAGCGGTCAAAGAGCGCCTGATCGATCCCGGCGGCCCGGGCAGGGTCAAAGACCACCAAAATCCGCATTTTCTGCCCGTCGCTCAAAAACCGCCACAGCAGCGGGAAAGCCCCCGCCGCGCACCCGCCGGCCATGGCTAGCCACCACCAGGAAACGCCGCCGGCCACCAGCATCACCAGAAAAATCAGCGGATACATCAGCGCCACCCCCAGATCCCGGGAAATGACAAAAACCGCCGCCATGGTAACACCCATATGAGCCGTGAGCTGCAAGATGGTAAAAAACCGGTTTTTCCGCTCTCGCAAAAGGCTCATATGACTGGCCATGGTATAGATAAAGATGACCTTTCCCACCTCGCCGGGCTGCACGTTAATCCCGCCGGGCAGCGGGATCCAACTCTTGTTTCCGCCCACAACCTTTCCCAACTTATACAGAGAAAGCTGGAACAGGATGTTGAGCACCATCGCCACCGGCCACAGCCAGGGAAAGCGTTTAAAATCCAAAAAGGAAAAAAGAATCATGGCCGCGAATCCGGCGGCGATGCCGATGGTCTGCACCAGCATGATGCGCTTCGGCCGCACTCGTGCCACGCTCTGACACCCACTGTAAATCAGCACCAGTCCCGCCAGACAGATCATCAGCGCCAAAATCATCAAAAGCACATCGGTCTGCGACAGATAGCGGCGAACGCCATTCCACATCCTGCGCGCCACAGTTCTCCCTCCTTTCGCTGTTGTTTTCGGAAATTATTGTATCATTCCTCCGTCGCTTATGCAAGGGAAAGAGAAAAAACGGAAAAAAGTTCAAAAATCCAGTTAAATTCTCTTTCAAAAAAGGCGCCGAAGTGCTATACTGACATCAAACAGGATGGGGAGGCAGGCGTCTTGCAGGAAACCATATATCAGACATTCAGCGCCGAGGAGACCGAGGCGCTGGGCGAGGCGCTGGCGCAGACGCTGGCGCGGGCGCCCGCCGTGGCGCTTTACGGCGATCTGGGCATGGGCAAGACCGCCTTTGTCCGGGGGCTGGCCCGGGGCTTGGGCAGCCGGGCGCAGGTCTCGTCGCCCACCTTCGCCATCGTAAACGAATATGAAGGCCCCCGCCGCATCTGCCACTGTGATTTCTACCGGCTTCCCGACGCCGACGCGCTGTTCGACATCGGTTGGGAGGATTATCTGGCTTCGGGATCGCTTTGCGTGGCGGAATGGAGCGAAAACGCAACAGACGCCTTTCCCGAAGGCACGGCTGAGGTGGTCATCCGCAGGCTGGACGACGCCGACGGGAGGGAAATTACGGTGAGATTATGCTGATACTTGCTTTGGACACCTCCGGTGCCGTTGCTTCCTGCGCCCTTTTGCAAAACGGCGCGCTTCTGGATGCCTGTTCCCACGATTCCATGCTGGATCATAGCCGCCTGCTTCTGCCTCTCTGCCAATCGCTTCTGAAAAAAAACAGTCTGGCCCTGAAGGATGTGGACGCCTTTGCCGCCGTCATCGGCCCCGGTTCCTTTACCGGGATCCGCATCGGCGCGGCAGCCGTCAAGGGCTTTGCCTGGGCGCAGGACAAGCCCTGCGCGGGAATTTCCTCCCTTCTGGCAATGGCCTGGGACTGGGAGCAGACGGGGACGCTCTGCTGCTCGATCCGCGCCCGGGCAGGCGAGAGCTATTACGCCGTCTTCCGTCGGGAAAAAGACGCCGTCATCCGTCTGACCGAAGACACGGTGGGCTCCGATGCGGAAATGGAAACCATCGCCCGGAAACACGGCTGCACATTCTTTCCCCGGGATTGCCAGCGAGCCTCCGGCGCGGCAAAGGCCGCCTGGGCGCTGACCCGAACCGGCGGACTGCAAACCTGTCACGAAATCGTTCCCTCTTACCTGCGGGCAACGCAGGCAGAACGCATGAGAAAGGAGCAAGCAACATGAAAATCGCCATCGGCGCCGACCACGGCGGCTATTCTCTCAAAGAAATTTTGAAACGGCACCTGCTGGAGCGGGGCTTGGAGGTGGAGGACTTCGGCGCCTTCGATACGCAATCCTGTCATTATCCCGTCTATGCGGAAAAGGTGGCCCGCGCCGTGGCCGCGAAGGAGGCCGAGTTGGGCCTTCTGGTCTGCGGCACCGGAATCGGCATGAGCATCGCCGCCAATAAGGTGAAGGACATCCGCGCCGCCGCTGTTTCCGACTGCTTCACCGCGCAGGCCACGCGGGAGCACAACGATTCCAACATCCTTTGTCTGGGCGAGCGCACCGTCGGCCCCGGACTGGCCATGCGCATCGTGGACACCTGGCTGGACGCCTCCTTTTTGGGCGGCCGCCATCAAACCCGCGTGGATATGATCTCCGCGCTGGAGAAGTGATTTTTCGCCCCTGTGGGGCGGTGCTGCAAGACGCTTTTCAATAGCGGATCGTTAAATGAAAAAGGAGAGAAACATTATGGACATCATGGATCACGTTCACGTCATGGATCATCCCCTGGTGGCGCACAAGCTGACCATCCTCCGGGACAAGAACACCAGCGTCAAGGATTTCCGCGAGCTGGTCTCGGAGATCGGCATGCTCATCACCTATGAGGCCACTCGCGATCTGCCCCTCACCACCAAAGAGGTGGAGACCCCCATCTGCAAGGCCGAAGAGCCCACGCTGGCCGGAAAAAAAGTGGCCGTGGTGCCCATCCTGCGCGCCGGGCTGGGTCTGGTCGACGGCGTTCTGCGGATGATTCCCTCCGCCCGCGTGGGTCACATCGGCATGTACCGCGACGAAGAAACGCTGGAGCCTCACGTCTATTTCTGCAAAATGCCCAAGGATGTGTCCGAGCGTGAGATCATGATCGTCGATCCCATGCTGGCCACCGGCGGCTCGGCCGACGCCGCCATCACTGAGATGAAAGCCCGCGGCTGCACCCACATCAAGCTGCTGGTACTGGTGGCCGTGCCCGAGGGCATCAACCGGGTCCACAGCAAGCATCCCGACGTGGAGATCTATGCCGGCGCGGTGGACAGCCATCTGAATGAAAACGGCTATATTGTCCCCGGTCTGGGCGACGCCGGCGACCGCATTTTCGGCACGAAGTGATCGCCTTTTCTGACGCCCGCCGCTTTCCGGCGGGCGTTTTTCAAATCCAACGCTGAAAGGAGCGCGTTTATGGAACCGATCTGGACGCTTTGCGCCGCCATGCAGGAGGAAATCGTCGCCCTGCGCCGCAGACTGCATCAGGTTCCCGAACTGGGCACCCGGCTTCCAAAGACTCAGGCGCTGATCTGCGAAACGCTGGAACACTGGGGCATCCCTTATCAAAAAGGGACGCTGGACACTTCGGTTTTCGGCACCATTCAGGGCGGCGCGCCGGGAACGACCGTTTTGCTGCGTGCCGACGTGGACGCCCTGCCCATC
>JAFZPW010000093.1 GCA_017552495.1 Clostridia bacterium
ATCAGCGCCGAGGAACTGGATATGTCGGGCTTTTCTTTGGGCCTGAACCCCGCTAAGCTGAGCGCCGCGCAGGACAGCGGCGAGGAGCCCAAAGCGCGGCTGTTTGCCGATTATCAGGACATCGAAAGCAGCGAGGCGCTGGCCAGCAGCATCAAGAAAAACAATCTTTCGGCCTTTAAGACCTGGCTGGACGATCCGAAAAATGAGATCCGGCAGCATTTGGGCGAAAACGGCGTGGTTTACGGCTATGATGTGTCGTTCTCGGTGTATACCAAGGACAAGGACGGCGTGATCGTGGACACAGCCGCCAGTCTGGACGATCTGGCGGGCGATATGTCTGCCGACGTGTCCATAGGCGGCAGCAGCTTGATAATTTCCGGCATGCAGAGCGGCACAGGCGCGAAAAACCTTTCGCAGCTCATGCCCGGCGCCGGAGGCGAGCTTGTCAGCCCGGTGGTCACCGACAGCTATGAGCTGCTGGCGGGGACGTGGCCCGCGGCATACGATCAGGCGGTGCTGGTGCTCGACCGGAACAACGCCCTTTCGGCGGGGACGCTGTATCAGCTCGGCCTGATGACCGCCGGCGAATATACCGCCGCGCAGAACGCGATCAAAGCGGGGGGCGAAGCCGAAAAACAAAGCTGGGATTTTGCCCAGCTCCTGTCCAAGTCCTTTTATTTGGTGCCCGCCTGCGACCGGTATGTCCTGCAGGAGGACGGCACCTTTGCCGCTGCAGGCGACACCGCGCCCGAGCTGGAAAAGCTGCTGGAGGGGGCGCTGGAGCTGAAGATCAGCGGCGTGATCCGCCCCAAAGAGGATGCCGCCAACGCCGATTTGACCGCGCCGGTGGGCTATACCGCCGCGCTTACCGACTATATCATCGCCCGCACCGACGGGAGCCCCGTGGTGACGGCGCAGGAAAAGGCGCCGGAGACCAATGTGCTCACTGGGCTGGCCTTTGCGCCCGCGTCCGATGGAGAAAAGGCAGCCGACGCCGCGGCCTTTGTTTCCGGGATGGGGATGACGGACAAGGCAAAGCTGTATACCGTCCTCCCGTATTACGGCGTTTCCTTTGCGCAGGAGCTCCCCGAAACCGCCCCCGCAGAGGGCGGCCTTGATCTCGCGGCCTATGATCCCGCGGGAGGAACGGCCGCCATGCCCATGGGCGAGAGCGCCATGGCCGCGGCGCTGGACCGCTGGCTGGAGGAAAGCCCCGAGCAGGAGATTTTGCTGATGCTCTATGAGCAGTTTTTGGGCGACGCCTCTTACGCCGCCAACATGGAGGCCTTCGGAAAGGTGCGCTATGACGCGCCGTCCTCCATCAGCATTTATGCCGACACTTTTGAAGATAAAGAAGTCATCGCGGACGCCATCACTCGCTATAACGAGGGAGTGGCCGAGGAAAACCGCATCACCTATACCGACTATGTGGCCCTGCTCACCGGTTCCATCACCTCTATCGTAGACGTGATTTCCTATGTGCTCATCGCTTTCGTGGCGGTGTCGCTGGTGGTGTCCTGCATTATGATCGGCATCATCACCCATATCTCGGTGCTGGAGCGCACCCGGGAGATCGGCATTTTGCGGGCGCTGGGCGCCTCCAAACGCAACATTTCCCAAGTGTTCAACGCCGAAACGGTAATCATCGGTCTGTTTTCCGGCATGCTGGGCGTGGCCGTTTCGGCTCTGATTGCCGTTCCCATCAACGTGATTCTGCGTGTGTTGATCCACCACGGGCAGGCGCCCAAGGCGGCGCTGCCGCCGCTGAGCGCGCTGATTTTGGTGGTTCTCAGCGTGGGGATCACCGTGCTGGGCGGTCTTATCCCGGCGAAAAAAGCCGCCCGCAAGGATCCCGTCATCGCCCTGCGAACGGAATAAAAGCAAAAAGCGCCCCGCATGGGGCGCCAGACAGAAAAGACGGCCGAGGGAAAACTCGGCCGTCTTTTGCTTTGCACGATCGCGATATCCCTGATCGCTCATTTAGAAATCGTCGGTGAAGATGCACAAGGGAAAGGCAAACGCTTGGCATAACAAAAGGCCGCGCCCATAAGAGGCACGGTCTTCAGTCTGTGCTGTATCAGTTATTTCGTGACAGGTTATCTCAATTCCACAAGTACAGCATCTTCAATCGGAAAATAATCGTTTAAATTACTACTTAACCCAGAGGCTTTCCATGCCTGTGCAAAAGATAGTTCTTCTAAATTGCTTAGATATACGAATGTGGAATCCTTAACAGCATTTGACATTCTTCCGCTGATTTCCAAACGATATTTGTAATATAAATCTTCGCATTTCCAAGTGCCATCGCTCATTTTATAATAGGGTCTAAGCCCATCTATTTCCTCCTCTACGGACGCCTTCTTTTTGCCACAACCTGTGATTACCATAGTTAAGCAAAGCACCATTGCAAAAATTGCTATCTTTTTCATTGTATCAACTCCCTCAAAAGGATAGGATGGATCAAACCGCTATTTATTCCAACTTTTTACATTTTAGCATATCTTTTTGCTTTTAGCAAGGCATACGGGGTAGTCGAAGCCGTTTCTCAACTACGTTCCAGGTTTGTTCTTGCAGATGTTCATATCTGGCGTGCAGTTTGGTGAAAATGACGGAGATTCAGGTCACCAACCGAAAGGGTAAAGGGACATCGGGATTGCCGGAGATGGCGCGCCCTTTCCTGCACAATCGTGCCAGCTCCTCTTGCGAGGGGGAATCCGGAAAAGACAAGGCGCTCTTGGACAGAAGGGGCTGTCATTTGCGGGGTTGAATGGGCGCTTGTCCTCTTCGCAGATCCAAGTTTCGTTTGGTCGCTTCGATCGCGTTTGTGGAGAGCATGACGGCGCGGTCAAGAAATCCGTTGTATTCTTCTCTTGAAAAGGCCACAAAAGGAAACGCTCCCGCTTCCGATGCGGGCATATCATACATAAGCCTGACCTTTTTGGGAATGGCGCCCTTGGGAAGATAATCAAGATAATCCGGAAAACTCGCCAGATCTTTTATTTCTGTAAAATATCCCGATTCGGGGTGCGTATCCAGATATTCTCTTTCGATCACACAAAAATCCTTATTCTGATTCTCGCGGTGCGGGAAAATTCGCTTGAAATTATCCCAGGTTTCCTCCATCCCCTTGGATTTTTCAAGCACGCCCGGAATGTTCTTTGCGCGGGCCCACGCTGCAGCAACCCGGGTTACCTCCCGAACCGTTCGCTGCATCTCGGCATCGGTAATCAAATGCGCGTAATAGCCGAGCAAAAAAGACAGCTCCTCTTCGGAGGCGATCCGTTCCGCCCGTTCCATGATGTATGCGTCCCGGAACCTGACGCAGTCGGATGCGTTTTTTCTTTTGCCGACCATCCAATGCGTCACCTGTCTGGAGGGGGTGAAGTCCGTCCAATCGTCATTCGGGATATTGCAGTCGGGCGCAATACTGCCGACGCAGAAGGCGTGTCTTTTGAGCCACGGCAACGATTCCAGCACCCGGTCCGCAACAATTAAATGGGATACCCACTGTGCCATACAGTTCCGCTCCTATCCAATCAAAAGGTTCTTCCGGTTTCCACCGACTCACCTGTTTTTCTGATAGGCCAGGCGGGGCGTGCCGTCGCTGCACAGGATGACGCCGCAGTAGGCAAAGCCGCTCTTTTCCAGCGTGCGGCGCATGAGGACGTTGCTTTCGTGGGTGTCGATGCGGATGCAGCCGCACAGGTCGAGGCACCATTCCAGACAATAGCGCCCCAGTCCGGGGAAGCCTGCCTTGGCGGCGATGCGGTGAACAGCGCCGTAAGGCCGGTCGTCGAGCCACGCGCCGTCAATGGAGGCGTAGGTGGGATCGGCGCCCCAGATCAGAGCAAAGACCGCCAGCAGCGCCCCGTCCTGCTCATAAACAAAACTGTTGCCCAGACGGATATCCTGCGCGATCATGTCCCGGGCAGGATAATTTCCCGTCCATTGGGCGGTGTTGCCGCTCTCCCGCATCCGGGCGCGGCCTTCCGCGTAAAGGATCATGATTTCCTCCAGATCGGCGGGGACGGCCCGGCGGATGCGTCCGCGGGAATAATCGGGCCGCACGGGAGCGCCGCCGGAAAGCAGACGGTGCAGCGTATGCTTTCCGTCCAGAACGGAGAGCAGATTTTCTGCTTCATGCAGGGCTTTTTGCCGCTTTTCTTCCGAAGGGCGGGCCTTTTTCGCCCGGATGAGCAGGTTTTTCGGAGAATGCTCCAGGTCGATGAACTCCAGGACCTGCACCTCATAGCCCCGGCTTTCCAGCAGCTTGGCCCGCACGGCGTCGGTGGCGAGGGCGCAGAAGCGCTCCTTCAAGATGCCGTAGCCCGTAACGGGGGGGAACGCGTCTTTGTCCACAGAGAGATTGAGCTCGTGCTGGCAGCAGGGGACGGAAAGGATGTATTTCGCACCCCATTCTGCCGCGTGGAACAGGGCGTGATCGGTGGCGGTATCGCAGGCATGGAGGGCGATGACCATATCCGGTGCGCGGGGGGCGCGATAGTCCCGGATGTCGCCGCAGAGAAAGCGCAGGCCGGTATAACCGTATTTTTCCGCCACCGCGCCGCAATGCTCGATCACGTCCTGCTTGAGGTCAAGGCCCACGATCTCGGCTTTGCGGCCCAAAATTTCGGTGACGTAGTAATAAACGATAAAGGTGAGATAGGATTTTCCGCAGCCGAAGTCGATGATGGAAACGGTCTCGGCGGGATCTTTTGCCAGACAGTCGTCGAGAAACTCCAAAAAGCGGTTGATCTGCTTGAATTTGTCGTATTTCGCCTTGACCACCCGCCCGTCGGGGGTCAGCACCCCCAGATCCACCAGCGGCGGCACGATCCGTCCCTCGGGGATGAGATACTTTTTGCTGCGGTTGTGGGCGGCGGGACGGTCGAGGGCGGGCTTTGCCTCCTGCCTTTGAAAAAAGAGCTTGCCCTTTTTTGAACGCTTCAGGCAAAAGACCGCGCCCCGGCAGGTAGCGTCCAATTGGCCGTATTGCGCCATCAGTCTTTCCAGTGCGTCTGCGGCCTGATGCATGGGGAGGTTTTCGTGAAAGGCCTGGGTGGCGGTGAACTTTTCCAACTGCAGGAGGCTTTCACCCCGGATCTCCACCGGACGGCCCACGATCCTTTTGTATTCCGCGCCCGGACGGGGATTGCTCACCGTCAGGCGGACAAGGGGCAGGGAGAGGATCTCCTCCAGACCCTGCTTCAGCGTTTCGATTTTATTCATATACGATCTCTCCTGTCAGCGTGGCGTCCCGAAGCCCGGAGATGCGGACGGGCAGGACCTGGTTGTGCAGATTTTCGCCCCTTGCCCGCACCAGACAGTATTCGGGGATGTGCCCGGTGAAAACGCCCGGCTCCTCCTCCTGCTCAAAAAGCACGGGACGGACAAGGCCGATCCTGCTTTGCAGATAATTCCGTTCCAGCGACTCACAGCGGCGGGCAGCCTCAGCCGCCCGCAGAGCTTTTTGCGCGTTTGGCACCTGCCCAGGCAGGTCGTAACCCCGGGTGCCCTCCCGGCGGGAATAGGGGAAAACGTGGACTTTGCACAGCCGGCATTCCTCTACAAAGGCAAGGCTTTCCTGAAAATCGGCCTCGGTCTCACCGGCAAAGCCCACGATCAGGTCGGTGGTGATGGCGCAGTCGGGCATTCGCGCCCGTAAAAGGTCGCAGGAAAGACGATAGCGGGCGGAATCATATTTCCGGTTCATGGCCTTCAGCGTTTTGTCACAGCCGCTTTGCAGCGAAAGATGGAAATGGGGGCAGAGATTGGGCAAAGCGGCACAGCGAGCGGCAAAATCCTCCGTCACCGTACGGGGCTCCAGACTGCCCAGCCGGACGCGGGCGCGGGGCGCGGCGGCGCAAACGGCCTCGATCAGGTCGATGAGGGCGGGCCGGCCGGGCAGGTCGCGGCCATAAGCGCTGATCTCGATGCCGGTAAACACGATCTCCCGGTATCCCTCGGTCCCCAGACGGCGGGCTTCGTTTACCGCGTCGTCAAAAGGCATGCTCCGCTCGGGACCCCGGGCATAGGGGATGCGGCAATAGGTGCAGAAGTTCTGGCACCCGTCCTGTACCTTCAAAAGCGCCCGGGTGCGGCCCGAAAGCCCGCCTGCAGGAAGCAGGTCAAAGCCGGGCTTTTCTCCGTGCCACAGGTCGGTGACGCCGTCCCGGGACAGTCCCTCGGCCAGGGAAAGCACCCGGCTCTTGTCCGCCGTACCGATGACGGCGTCGGCCCCGCACAGGGTCTTTGCCTCCTCGGGCTTGACCTGAGCATAGCAGCCGCAGAGGATCAGGCGGGCGTCTGGATTGATCTTTTTGCAGCGGCGGGCGGCGTTGCGGGATTTTTTGTCCGAAAGAGCCGTTACCGTGCAGGTGTTGACGATATAAACGTCGGCGGGGGCGTCAAAGGGGACGAGGGTATGTCCGTGCCCGGTAAAAAGGCGCTCCAGCGCCTGCGTTTCAAATTGATTGGCTTTGCAGCCCAGCGTGTAAAACGCAACTTTCATAGTTCGATCACCGTTTCTTATTGTAACGGAAACGGCGGCAATTTGCAAATACTTCCGCTGTTTTTCGCATAGAAATGGACAAAACGGAGAATTAGGAGGAGTCAGAAATGAAAAAAATCGCGGCAGCGGCTCTTTGCTTGGCGCTGGCGGCGGGGATGGCCATTCCCTGCCGGGGCGCGGCGGCCGGCCCGGAAATCGCAGCCCCGTCGGCGGCGTTGATGACGCTGGAGGGGGATGTTCTGCTGGAAAAAGACGCCCGCGCCAAGCGCGAGCCTGCCAGCGTTACCAAGGTAATGACCATGCTGCTGGTGTGTGAGGCCGTGGACGAGGGACGCCTGTCCCTTTCCGATACGGTGACCGCCTCGGCCCACGCTGCCGCCATGGGCGGCAGCCAGGTCTGGCTGGAGGAGGGCGAGCGCATGACGGTGGAGGAAATGCTCAAATGCGTGGCTGTGGCGTCGGCCAACGACTGCGCCGTGGCGCTGGGAGAGCATCTGGCGGGCAGCGAAGAGAGCTTTGTGGATTTGATGAACCGGCGCGCGCAGGAACTGGGGATGGAAGACACGCATTTTGTCAACGCCTGCGGGCTCCCGGCCGAAGGGCATCTCACTTCGGCGCGGGATGTGGGGCTGATGAGCGCGGCGCTTTTACGGGAGCATCCATGGATCCGGGATTACTCCCTTCTTTGGCAGGATACCGTGCGAAACGGAACCTTCGGTCTGGACAACACCAACAAAATGATCCGCTCCTATCCCGGACTGACGGGTCTGAAAACCGGCTTTACCTCGTCGGCGGGCTACTGCATCGCTGCTTCGGCGGAGCGGGAGGGCCTGCATCTCATCGCTGTGATTTTGGGCAGCGAGACCAAGGAGAGCCGCACCGCCGACGCCACAAGCCTGCTCAACTGGGGCTTTGCCAACTATGCCGCCGTAACGCTGGGAGCCGACCGGCCGCTGGAGCCGGTTCCGGTGACGCTGGGCGACCGGGAGCGGGTGGAGTGCCGTTTGGAGGCGGAAACGCCGCTGATCCTGCCCCGGGATTGGCTCAACGGGCTGGAAAAGAGCGTGGAGCTGACGCCTGAGCTGGCGGCGCCGGTGGAGGAGGGACAGCGGATCGGAACGCTGCGCGTCGCCCACGAGGGGGCGCTTGTGGCCGAAATCCCCATTGTGGCGGCTCAGAGCGCGGCGCGCCTGACCCTTTGGCAGATCTTTTTTTGCGCGCTGCGGGCGGTGGTCATGAAATTTTAACGGGGAATTTGTGAAAAACGGGTTGTTTGAAAGAAAAATCTGTGATATGATAATACCAACAGGAACGCAATTTGCTTCTATGACCAAACAGGAGGAGATCACATATGGTAAAAGTCATCATGGGAAATCGGGGTTCCGGCAAGACGAAGCAGGTCATCGACCTGGTCAACATCGCCGTTAACGAAGAGGCCGGCAGCGTCGTCTGCGTTGAGAAGGGTCAGAATCTGCGCTTCAACATCAAATACAGCGCCAAACTGATCGACATTTCCGAATATCCCGTGGAGCTGGGATATGATTATCTGTTCGCATTCCTTTGCGGCTTGTATTCCGGCAATTATGACATTACCCACGTCTTTATCGACAGCCTGTTCAAGATCACCGGCGACGACGACGATGCCAAGGCCGGCGCGTTTTTGGATAAGCTGGAGAAGTTCTCGCAGGCTACCGGCATCAAGTTCACCCTCACCATCAGCGCCGACGCTTCCACTGCGGCCGACGACGTGAAAAAATATCTTATCTGATTGCTGAACGCGCAAGCGCCCCTTCCGGGGCGCTTTTTTTGCGGAAAAACCGAAAAATTCATCGGAAAGATATAGGAAATCTGCATTTTTTGTGATATAATGATCTTATGTATCGGTATGGAAAACGGGCGCTGCTGCTGACGGTGCTCATGGGATTGATATTGCTGTGCGGAGGCTGTGGGCTGGGATCGGCCGAGAGCCTTCTTTTGCTGCCCAAAGTTCCCTCGGAGTATATGCAGCTTCAGGAGCAGCTCAGCAGGATTTTGGAAACCGGGGCCTCGTATGCGGTGGCCGAAGCGGGCAGCAACCGTCAGCCGGTGCAGCTTGTGGACATCGACGGCGACGGGATCGACGAGGCGATGGCCTTTTTCCAGCGGGAGGACGGCAGCTATGAGGTTCACGCCTTTCGGCAGCAGAACGAGCAGTATGTGCCCATCGGCGCCGCCGAGGGCTTTGGCAGCACGCTGCGCGCCATTTATTATCCCGCCTGCGGATCGGGCGGACAGCTTGCGCTGGCTTTGTGCTGGGGCTTTGACCAGAACGGCGCTTACGGCATAACGGTTTACGGTTTTGAAGAGGATGGACTGCGGATGCTGCTGGATATGCAGTATGCCGACGTGCTCATCGAAGATCTGGACGGCAACGGCGCGGCGGAGTTGATCTTCGCCGTATGGGACGCTGCCACCGGTCTTTACAGCGCCCGGGGTTATCAGCTCCAGAACGGTCAGTACCGCCAGATCTTTGAAACGGCCCTCTGTCTGGAGATCCGTTCGGTGATCGGCATGGCGGCGGGGAGACTTTCGGGGCACAAGACCGCTATTTTTATCGACAGCGCCGCCACGATGGGCGGATACGTTACCGATATGATCTGCTGGGATGGGCAGACGGCGGTCAACCGCACCATCGACCCCACCAGCGGCTCGGGCAGCGGAACCTGGCGGGGCGCGGCGGCCGCCTGCAGGGATATGAACGGTGACGGCCTGCCCGAGATCCCTGTGAGCCACGCCTTTGAGCGGGAAACCTCGGAGGCGGAGGCTCGCTACCGGCTGGATTGGGTGAACTACGGCGAACGGCGGGAGACCGACGTGGTGGAACGTACCTTTTATGTGCCGGGAGAGCACTGGTATCTGGTCTGGCCCGGGGCGTGGGGCGACGATGTCCGGGCGGAAAAGAGCCGAACGTCCTACGCTGAGCAGACGAACTTTTATGTGGAAGACGCCGAAGGGCGTGAAATACTTTTGAGCATCCGGGTGTTCAACAGCGACAAGCGGGAAATATCAGCCAATCTGGCCCGTCGGTTCCATATTCTGGCGGACAATGCCAACGGCATTTACTGCGATACCGTTCCGGAGTACGTGGAGAACAACAGTTATCAACTGACGGAGGAGATGGTGGAGGCGGCCTTCCATCCCATCGAGACCAATTGGCGCACGGAGGAATATTAACATGAACAAAAAGGTTTTGGTCTTGGAGGACGAGGACAATATCCGCGGGTTTGTGGTCATCAACCTGCGCCGCGCCGGATATGAAACGGTGGAGTTTGCGCTGGGCGAGGAGGCGGAAGCCTATCTGCGGGATCATCAGGACGTTTCCATCGCCGTACTAGACGTGATGCTTCCCGACGTCAGCGGCTTTGACGTCTGCCGCCGAATCCGCGGCATGGGCAGCAAGCTGGGCGTCATCATGCTCACCGCCATGGGGCAGGAGAGCGACCGGGTCACCGGGCTGATGACCGGCGCCGACGACTATGTGACCAAGCCCTTTTCGGTGGCCGAACTGGTGGCGCGGGTAGACGCGCTTTACCGCCGGGTGTGCGGCGGCGGATTCCAGAGCGACAGCCTGATCTCCGGGGGGTATGAGCTTAACCTTCGGGCCCGGGAGTTGAAGAAACAGGGGAAAAAGATCGAACTGACCCAGGTGGAATATCTGATTATGAAGACTTTTCTGGAAAACCCGGATAAGGCCTTGTCCCGCGACAGCATCCTTACCACGGTGTGGGGCAAGGAATACCAGGGCGACCTGAAGGTGGTGGACGTGAACATCCGCCGCCTCCGTCTGAAGATCGAAGAAGACGCCGCGAATCCCAAGCATATTATGACGGTTTGGGGCTACGGCTACAAGTGGGAAGCGTAAGGAGCGAGGGGCCACGCGGCGGCTTCTTTTTGAATTGCGGATACAGAGGGAGCGGTAGTATGGCGGAGCAAAAAATGGTCTTGCCGGGCTTTTGCGGCGTGGATTGTGCCGCCTGTCCCGATCTGCTTGCAAAGAAATGTTCAGGCTGTCGCGAAACGGTCTGGCCGGACGACGATCCTTGCCCTCCGACGGGCTGCTGCTGGAACAAGAGCATCTCCTGCTGCGGTGAATGTCCCGACTTTCCCTGTCCGATGATGGCGGAGTTTTACGAGGAAAACGAGAGCCATCGCCAGGCGTTCCGGCGGATGCGGCAGGTCTTCGGCACAAAACGCAAGGAAATCGGCGGTTGTTGAAACAATCTTGAAAGGAGCATCGACATGGCAGATCCGGCGGCGAAAAAAGTGCATAAGGGCCTTTGGCGCCGTCTGGGGCTGGACAGCGGAATCCGCCGCAGGTGGTTCTTTAACAGCATCAGCATCGTGCTGCTGGTACTGTTTGTCATCATGCTGGCGGCGTCGCTGGCGGTGACCTATTATTTCTATTCTTCCATGCAATCGCTGCTGGTGACCCGGGCCGACACGCAGGCTCGCTATCTTAACCGCTATTTCAGCTCCAGCTTCAGTGAATTTTACGATTACAGTCGCAGCATGGTGCAGACCTTCAGCCTTGCCGACCGGATGGAGATGCAGGTGCTGGACGAATCGGGCCGGGTGATGTTCTCCTCCAACGGGCTGACGGCGGGCTTCATTCCCGCCACATCCGAGATCCAGCAGGCTTTTTCCGGCGGCAAGCCCGCCACCTATGTGGGCTTTGATTCCCTCACCGAAGAAATGGTCATGGCCACCACCGCGCCCGTGTATCACAGCAGCGGCGGGCGGCTCATCGGCGGCGTGCGCTACGTCACGTCCCTGCGGCTGCTGGACCAGCAGATGCTGCGCATCTATATCCTCGCTATCGCGGTTTACGGGCTGATGGTGGGGCTGATTATGTTCTCCAACAGTTTTTTTCTCCGCTCCATTGTGACTCCTGTGGTCAAGATCAACGGCTTTGCAAAAAAAATCGCCGGCGGACAATATGGCGTAAAGATCAATTCGGACTACGACGACGAAATCGGCGAACTGTGTGATACGCTCAACGAGATGTCCGAGGCGCTTTCTCAGGCCGAGCGCACCAAAAACGACTTTATCTCTTCGGTGTCCCACGAACTGCGAACGCCGCTCACCGCCATCGCCGGCTGGACGGACACCATCGAGGGCGGCCTGGACGACCCGAAACTGGCGTCGCAGGGGCTGGAGATTATCAAAAAAGAGACCCGCCGCCTTTCTCAAATGGTGGAGGAGCTGCTGGACTTTTCCCGCATCGAGGGCGGGGGGCTGCGGCTCCAGACCGAGCCTTTTGACCTGCGGGGCGACCTGTACGATGCGGTGTTCACCTATACCGATATGCTCCGGCAGGAGGGGCTGCGCATCGAATACGACGAGCCCGAAGAGCCGCTGATGGTCTTTGCCGACCGCAACCGTCTTAAGCAGGTTTTTCTCAATATCATCGACAACGCGGGCAAATACGGTAAGGACGGCGACCGGGTGCGGGTGTCCGCCGAAGCGGAGGACGGGAACTGCATCGTTCATATCCGCGATTTCGGACAGGGCATCCCGCCGGAAGAACTGCCCTACGTCAAGCAGAAATTTTATAAGGGCAGCGCCAAGGGGCGGGGCGCGGGTATCGGCCTTTCGGTGTGCAGCGACATCGTGGAGATGCACGGCGGCACGCTGGTCATTCAAAGCACCGTGGGCGAGGGCACCGACGTAATCGTCACGCTCCCGCTGTATCAAGAACAAGTCGGGCAATAACGCCCCAAA
>JAFZPW010000094.1 GCA_017552495.1 Clostridia bacterium
CAACGCGCCCATCGAGGCCGAGCGCAGGCGAATCTGCCGCACCTGTATGGAGCGGATCACCGCCATGGCCGAATCGCTCCCGCTTCACACCGTGGTGCCCTATCGCAACATCCCCAAACGCTTGTATCCCCGTAATCTCCGAGGTGACTTGCATGAAAAAACCCACCGTTGATTACAGCGGTTTCCGCCTTTCCCGGCTCAAAGAGCCGCGTTTTTCCCATCTTCTGCTGCTTTTGGGCTGGGTGGGTTATTTTCTCCTCTATTTTCTTACAGAAACTTTCATCCCGGCCGAACGCTGCCATCCCATGCACTGTTTTCTGGACGACCTCATTCCCTTCTGCGAGGTCTTTCTTCTGGCCTACGGGGGCTGGTATCTTCTGGTATTCGGTTCGCTGCTCCATTATCTGCTCTATGATGTAGAGAGCTTCAAAAAACTCCAGTATTTTATCATCATCACCCAAGTCGTCGCCATGGCCGTTTACATTCTTTATCCCACCCGGCAGGATCTGAGGCCGGAGTTTTTTGCGCGGGACAACGGGTTCACCCGGATCCTCGGCTTTATTTATTCCATGGATACCAGCACCGGCGTCTGCCCCTCGCTTCATGTGGCCTATTCTCTGGGCATTGCCTCGGTGTGCTATAAGGATAAAAACGCCTCGCTTCTCAAAAAAATCCTCATCACCGCAACGGTGATTTTGATTTCCCTTTCCACCATGTTCGTCAAGCAGCATTCCGCCGTGGACGTGTTGGCCGCGCTGATTCTGGGCCTTGCGGCCGAGCTCATCGTCTATGGAAAATACTGGCGTCGGCGGCTTTTTGACCGTCGATCCTGAGGAGACGTCGTTATGAAAGTCGTTATAAAGAAAAAAGAGTTCGTCCGTGCGGCCAAGTTTATCCTCTTTTCCATCAGCGCCGGGCTCATCGAAATGGGCTCCTTCGCCCTGCTGACCGCCGTGACCGATTGGAACTACTGGCCGCGCTACTTGATCGCGCTGACGCTTTCTGTGCTGTGGAATTTTACCCTCAACCGCAAGTTCACCTTCCAATCGGCCGCCAACGTGCCCGTCGCCATGCTGAAGGTGGCCGCCTACTATGCGGTCTTTACCCCGCTGAGCACCTGGGCCGGGCATTATCTGGCCGACAAACTGGGCTGGAACGATTTCCTCGTCACCGCCCTTAACATGGCCGCCAATTTCATCACCGAGTTTTTCTATCAGCGCTTTTTCGTCTTCGGCAAAAGTCTGGATACCAACGCCGCTGCAAAAGCTGCGGAAACAAAATGATTTCCGCCGTGCTGTCCCCTTCTTGAAAAAACATCTCTGTATCAAAAATGCGCGCCGCAAATCAAAGCGGCACGCATTTTCTTTTTGCTGCTCTGCTATCGATCTCACGTTTCACGGAAAAACGCGTCGATCGTCTGGGTCAGCTTCTTTGCAAACGCCATGGGGATGTTGTGCTTGGCTCCGGGCCAGATCTCGCAGCGGCAGGCGGCGCCTTTCGCCGCCATGGTTTCCACGCTCCGGCGGATCGCCTCCGGTTCCTTTTCCCCCGCCAGCGCCAGAACGGGAACGGGACAGCCGTCAAAGGGCCCATTCTCCCGCAGGGTGATGCCGTTGTCCACGCAGTTTCGCACGGTCTGCTCCGAAATGCGCTGCATCGCCTCCGTCATCTCCCTGCGCGCTTCCTTCGGCATCCCGGAAACAAGGCCGATCATTTGGCAAACCATCCGGTTTTTCAGTTGCGCCAGCATTTTCAGGTTGCCGCGCATTATGTTTTCGGGGATCTCCTCCTTGTCCACGAGCCACGGGCTTACCACAACCGCTTTTTGAACCAGCGCCGGCTCCTCCGCAAGCAGCTTAACCGCAAGCTGCGCCCCGAGAGAAAACCCCACCAGAAACACCGGCGCGCAGGGCCGGATCAGCGCTTTAAGCTCCTCCGCCGCGGCGTCAGCCGTAAAGGTTTCATCCGCCGCTTTGCCGAAGCCCCTGATGTGCGGGACAATTAGATGATACCGCTCGCCAAGCGCGTATTCTCCCCGGTATGTATCCGGAAAAAACGCGCCGTGCAGCATGACGACGGCGGGCGCGTCCCGCTTCCCGAACGCCTCGTAATACAAACGGCCTCTCCTCCTTCCGGTTTTACAGGCGGTAGCCGCCCTCTGCGGCTCTGAGCGTCTTTCCGAAATAGACCGTCATGGCCTTTGCAAGATACTCCAGATCCAAAACGCCCGCCGTTTCAAAGGACGAGTGCATGGCAAACTGCGCCAGGCCGATGTCCACGGTATTCACCGCTACCTTGGTGTTGGCGATGCTGCCCAGCGTGCTGCCTCCCGGCAGATCCGAGCGGTTGGCATAGACCTGCACCGGCACTCCCGCCTCCTCGCAGACGGTGCGGAAAATGCCGCAGGACACGGCGTCGGTGGCGTATTTCTGGTTGGCGTTGAATTTGATGACCACGCCTTCATTGATCCATGGCGTATTGCCGCCGTCGGCATATTCGGGATGGTTGGGATGCTGGGCGTGAGCGTTGTCCGCCGAGACCATAAAACTCTCGGCCAGCATGGCCTGATA
>JAFZPW010000095.1 GCA_017552495.1 Clostridia bacterium
AGATGGGAAAAGATGCGCTCCACGGGGATGATCCGCGCTTCCAACTCGCCCCGCTCCCGCAGGGCCTCGATCTGGGAAAAGGTCATCGCGTCGGCCAGGGAAAAATCTCCGCTTCGCACCCGCCGCAGCGCCGCCATGCAGCCGCCGCAGCCCAGCGCCTGCCCCACGTCGTGGCACAGGGCGCGGATATAGGTTCCCTTGGAGCAGGCCACCCGCAGGGCATAGTCCCCCTGAGGCAGCCCCGTCCGGGGCAGAAGCTCCAGCGCGGAAATCTCGATCTCCCGCGCCTGCCGCTCCACCTCGACGCCCTTGCGGGCCAGATCATACAGCCGCTTCCCGCCAACAGACAGAGCGGAATACATGGGCGGAAGCTGCTCTACCGTTCCCGTAAAGGCGGCCAGCGCCGCCTGAAGCTGCTCGGCGGTCACATGAGGCTCGACCTGCGTCAACACCGTTCCCGTCACGTCCTGGGTATCGGTAGTGAGGCCCAGCCGCAAAACGGCGTGATATTCCTTCTCCTGCCCCGCGGCATAATTTGACGCCCGGGTCGCGCAGCCCAAAAGCACCACCAGAAGGCCGGTTGCCATGGGATCCAGCGTCCCCGCGTGGCCGATCTTTTTCTGCCGCAGCACCCCCCGCAGCTTGGCCACCGCGTCGTGGGAGGTAAAATCGGCGGGCTTGTCCAGCAGCAAAATCCCGTTCAGCATAGAGCGAGCTCCGCGGCGGCCGCCGTCATCAGCCGCTTCGCCGCCTCCTCGGGCGGGCCGGAAAGGGTGCAGCCCGCCGCCCGGGGATGTCCGCCGCCGCCGAAGCCCCGGCAGATGCGGCTGGCGTCGGCGGGTTTGTGGGTGCGGACCGAGGCCTTGCAGGCAAGGTCTTTTTTATTTTGCGTCAGGATGATGCCGCAGTCCACGCCCTCCAGCGCCATGGTAAGCGTGGCGAGATTGTCCAGATCGTCGTCGGTGGCGCCGATGGAATCGAGCCACGGCCTGTCCAGCCAGGAGCAGGCGATCCGCCCGTCGGCGGAAAAGATCATTTTGTCGAACATCGTCTTTTCGATCAAAAAGCGGTTTTTGCTCTTTGCCTCAAAAAAGATGTGGTTGTACCGGTGAAAATCCACTCCCGCCTCGATGGCGCCGGCGGCGATGCGATGGGCCAGCGGAGTGGTGTTGGAAAATTTGAAGCAGCCCGTGTCGGTGGACACGGCGATATACAGCGCCTCCCACATGGGCAGATCGGGTACGACCTCCAGCGCCTGCAAAACGGCCCAGACCACCTCGCCCGCCGCGGCGGCGTGTTCCTCCAGCGCCAGTTCGCGGGCATAGCCCACGTTGGAGGGATGATGGTCGAGGCACAGATCCACCCGTCCGGCAAAGCCTCCGGCGCTGTCGGGAAGCAGAGAAATGTCCGCGATGTCCACGGCGCAGATCCGGTCGGGAACAAAGTCCGGCGCGGCCAAAAGTCCCTCCAGCAAAAAGCCCAGGCGGGGCGTCAGATCTTCATTGGGAAAGACAAACGCCTGCTTCCCCATCCTGTTAAGGCCGCGGCACAGCGCGGCGGCCGAGCCCACGGTGTCGCCGTCGGGGCGGCGATGGGTCAAAATCAGGATGCTTTGAGCCTCGCGCAGCCGTGCGGCGGCGGTCTTTGCGTCAATCCGTCTGCTCATGGGCTTCCTCCTCCGGCTCGTCGGCGGGGATGTCCAGCGTATGGAGCACGGCGGCGATATGGGCGCCGTGGGCGATGGACTCGTCCATGACGAACACCAGCTCCGGCGTATAACGGAGCTGCACCCGCCGGGCCAGCTCCCGCCGCAGATACCCGGAACAGGATTTCAGCCCTTTTTTCAGTTCTTTGGGGTCATATTCCCCCAGCGCGCTGAGATAGACCCTGCACCAGCGCATATCGTTGGTGACCTCGCAGCGCACCACCGACAGCATGGGTCCGGACACCCGGGGATCCTTTACGTCCCGCAGAAGCGTGGCGATCTCCCGGGTTACTTCTTCCGAGATCCGCTGCACGCGGTTGGAATTGTATGGCATATTCATTTCTCCTTTTTCGGTTTGATCTTTCTCCGGCGCGTCACGGCGTTTCCCGCTCCTTCCCGTGTCTGCCGGGGAGCTGCATCAACAGCAGGCTCACCACCATCAGCGCCGCGCCCAGATAACCCCGGGGATGGAGCCGCTCTCCCGCCAGAACATACGCAACCCCGGCGGAAAACACCGGCTCCAGCGTAAAAATCAGCGCCACCCGGGCGGGAGAGGTGTAACGCTGCTGGGTGGTCTGGATCACAAAGGCCAGCCCCGAGCAAAACAGGCCCAGGGTCAGCGCCGCGCCCCATACCGCCGCCGTCTGGGGCAGCCGGGGCTGCTCAAACACCAGCGCCAGCGCCAAAAACACCGTGCCCGTCACCCCGATCTCCACCACGCTCATGCCGATGGGATCCACCCGCGGCCGCGCTACGGCCCGGTCGGTGATGACGATGTCGGCGGCATAAAATACCGAGCACATCAGGCATAAAAGATCGCCCGCGGCAAAGCGCAACCCCTCGCCCAACGTCAGCAGCGCCAGCCCGGCGGTACACAAAAGCAGCGCCAGCGCCAGCCGCTTCCCCGGCTTCTTCCGAAAGACCGCCAGCTCGATGAGCGGCGTGATAAGGACGGCCAGACAACTGATGAAGCCCGCGTTGGAAAGCGAGGTGTGCATCACGCCATAGGTGGCGCCCACATAGACCGCCACCAGCACCAGCCCCACCAGCGCGCCCCATTTGGCCGTTTCCCCGTTCAGGGCCCGCAGATGCCTGCGATAGACCAGTCCCAGCACAAAAAACGCGCTGAGAAAGCGGAGGGCGTTGAGGGTGAGCGTGTCCACCTCCGCGAGGCAGATCCGGGTGAAATAATAAGATATGCCCCAAAACGCCGTGGACAGTACCAGCAGCCCCTCGGCCCGGCGCTGTTTCCCCATTCTTTTCCTCCTTTGCCCCCGGGGGCAAATCAGCAAAAGCGGAAAAACCCTTCCGTTTTTCCGCTTTTGCCCAGACAATTACCGCTTGACCTCTTCCATAACGAAGGCTTCCACAATGTCGCCCACCTTCACGTCGTTGAACTTTTCAAAGCTCATGCCGCATTCAAAGCCGGCGGACACCTCTTTGGCGTCGTCCTTGAAGCGCTTGAGGCTGGAGAGGGCTCCCTCGTGAATGACGATGCTGTCGCGGACGATGCGCACCTTTTCGTTGCGCTGCATCTTGCCGTCCTGCACATAGCAGCCGGCAATGGTGCCCACGCCGCTGACCTTGAATGTCTGGCGCACCTCGGCATGGCCCAGCACCACTTCTTTATACGTAGGAGCCAGCATGCCCTTCATGGCCTGCTCGATCTCCTCCAGGCAATCGTAAATAATGCGATAGAGGCGCATATCCACATGGGCCTGCGCCGCGGCCTCGGAGATGCCCGCCTCAGGCCGCACGTTGAAGCCCACGATGATGGCGTTGGACGCCTCGGCCAGCATCACGTCGCTGGAATTGATGCCGCCCACGCCGTTGTGGATCACGCGGACGCGCACCTCTTCGTTGCTCAGCTTCTCCAGCGACGCCTTGACCGCCTCGGCGGAGCCCTGCACGTCGGCCTTGACGATGATGTTGAGATCCTTGACGCTGCCCTGCTCGATGGAGGAGAAGAGATTCTCCAGCGTCACCTTCTGCATGGCGGCAGCCTGTTTTTCCTTTTCCTCGAATTTGCGCTTTTCGGCCAGTGTGCGGGCCATGCGCTCGTCCTCCACGGCATAAAATACGTCGCCGGCGCCGGGCACCTCGGCCAGACCCACGATCTCCACGGGGACAGAGGGCCCCGCGTTTTCCATCTTGCGGCCCTTTTCATCGCTCATGGCGCGGACGCGGCCCACGGCGGTGCCCGCGATGACGATATCGCCGCTGTGGAGGGTTCCGTTCTGGATCAGCACGGTGGCCACCGGGCCCCGGCCGCGATCCAGCTTGGCTTCAATAACGGTGCCCTTGGCCAGACGGTTGGGGTTGGCCTTGAGCTCCAGCATATCGGCGGTGAGCAGCACCATTTCCAGCAGATTGTCGATGCCCTCGCCCTTCAGCGCGGAAATGGGACAAACGATGGTGCTGCCGCCCCATTCCTCGGGCACCAGCCCATGCTCGGTAAGCTGCTGGAGCACCCGGTCGGGGTTGGCGTTGTGCTTGTCGATCTTGTTGACCGCCACGATCAGCGGCACGTCGGCGGCCTTTGCGTGGTTGATGGCCTCGATGGTCTGCGGCATGATGCCGTCGTCGGCAGCCACCACCAGAATGGCCACGTCTGTGACCTGCGCGCCCCGGGCGCGCATGGAGGTAAAGGCCGCGTGACCCGGCGTATCCAGGAAGGTGATGTCCCGCTCACCCAGCTTGACGCGGTAAGCGCCGATGTGCTGGGTGATGCCGCCGGCCTCGCCGGCGGTGACGTTGGTTTTGCGGATGGCGTCCAGCAGCGAGGTCTTGCCGTGGTCCACGTGGCCCATGACCACCACCACGGGGGCGCGGGTCTGAAGTTCCTCCGCCTTATCCTCGTGCTCGTCGAACAGACGCTCTTCGATGGTGACCACCACTTCCTTTTCGGGCACGGCGCCCAGCTCCATGGCCACCAGCGAAGCGGTGTCGTAATCAATGTTCTGGGACACGTTGGCCAGAACGCCCAGCTTCATCAACTGCTTGATGACCTCGGCCGCCGTCTTTTTCAGGCGGGAGGCCAGCTCGCCCACCGAGATCTCGTCGGGGATGAGCACCTTGAGGGGCTGCTTTTTGATCTGCGCCTGCTGCTCCAGCCGGCGCAGCTTTTCCTGCTCCTCCTGCCGGCGCTTGTTGCCGAACTGGGGCCGGCGGGTGTCCTTTTTCACCAGTTTTTGCTTGTTGCCCTGATTCTGGTTGAAGCGGCCGGCCTGCTGAGGCACCAGCGTGTCAAGCCGCTCGTCGTATTTGGCGATGTTGACGCTATTGCCCCGGGTGTCCACATAGTGCCGCTTAGCGGTTTCGGAAGCGGCAGGCTTTCCTTCGCTCTTTTTCTCCGGCGGCGTATGCTGCAGGGTCTGGCCCTGAGGCCGCGCCTGGGCGGGCTTTTTGGGCTGCTTGGCCTTTTCGGCCTTTTCCGCAGCCTGAGCCGCCGCCTTTTCGTTGGCGCGGATGCGCTCCTCCTCGGCCTTCTGCGCCTCACGGATGCGGGCGGCCGCCTCCTCCTGCTGCTTTTTGATGCGATCTTCCGCGGCCTGCTTCCGCTGCTGGGCGGCCTGCGCCGCCGTGGCGCGGATATCCTCCAGCGACGCCACCTGGCGCTGCTGGGTCAAATAGTCAAACAGCGGGCTTGCCTCCTCGGGCAGGATGCTCTGCGAGGGCTTATAGGTCAGCCCCAGCGCCGCCAGCGCGGCGCAGATCTCCTTGCTAGGAAGATCAAAATCCTTTGCCAGTTCCGAGATTTTGATTTTGTTGATTGCCATAACTCAGTTCCCCCTTTTTCCCGTGACGTGCGGCGTCGGTTTGCTTCCGTGGTTCCCGGAAGCGGCGCGCCGCTTTCCGGCGCGAGGCGCGGCAGCCGTTTTCGGGCCGCCCTTTCCGGCTCCTTTGGATGGCGCCGGAGCTTCTTTTTTTCGTAATTTCTTGTCTTTTCGCTTCTTTTCCCGTTCCAGTCTGACCCGAAGGACCCCGGCGGCTTCGTCCTCCCCCAGTTTCTCGCACAGGGACAGGGCAAATCCCGTATCCAGCACGGCAAAGGCGGCGCATTCCTTCACGCCCAGCGCATCGCCCAGCCGCCCTTTGCTCTCATCCAGCGGCAAAAGCAGGATCTCCCGCTCGCCCCGGGCGTTCTGCATCCCGTGGAGGGTGTTGGCCGAGGCGTCCTTCGCCACAGCCAGCAGGCGGGCTTTGCCCAGACGGGCGGCGTCGTAGGCGTCTTCCGCGCCCATCGCCATGGCCCCGGCCCGGCGGATAAGGCCCAAAAAACCCAAAACCGCGTCGTTCATTCGTCATCCTCCTCCATCTGCGCCCGGAGAGCGTCGTAAACGTCGGGCGTGATCTCGATCTCCAGCGCGCGATTCAGGGCGCGGGACTTGATCGCCCGCTCCAGACAGGCCGTGCTGCGGCAGATGTAGGCGCCCTTGCCGGGCAGCTTGCCTCTGGCGTCATAGACCGCCTTGCCTTCCGGCGTGCGGACGATGCGCGCCAAATGCGGTTTTTCCCGATGTTCCCGGCAGGCCACGCATTGGCGGATCGGTATTTTTTTCGGCATACGATCAACTCCTTGTCCGGACGGCGGAAGGCGCGTCCCCACAGGGGCGCTTTCCGAATTCTACTTTGCCTGCGACGCGGGCTTGATGTCGATCTTAAAGCCCGTCAGTTTCGCGGCAAGCCGTGCGTTCTGGCCCGCCCCGTGAAATCTCCGATTTTTCGGGGGCCCCTTCCTTTTATACGCTCCGGTCGGGCTTTACCGCCCTTCCTGCGCGGACGCCGGCAAGCCGGCGGGAGTCGCTTCGCTCCCCCGAGGGCCAACCTTACTTTGCCTGCGACGCGGGCTTGATGTCGATCTTAAAGCCCGTCAGCTTCGCGGCAAGCCGCGCGTTCTGGCCCTCTTTGCCGATGGCCAGCGAAAGCTGGTCGTCGGGCACCACCACGGTGCAGGACTTCCCGTCCTCCTTCATCTGGACGGAGACCACGTCGGCGGGCGACAGGGCCTCGGCCACAAACTGGACGGGATCCTCGCTGTATTTGATAATGTCGATTTTTTCGCCCTTGAGCTCCTCCACCACGGCGGCCACTCTGCCGCCCTTGGGGCCGACGCAGGCGCCGATGGGATCCACGTTTTCATCGTTGGACCAGACGGCGATCTTGCTTCTGGAGCCCGCCTCCCGGGCCATGGACTGGATGACCACGGTGCCGTCGGCAATCTCGGGCACCTCCAGTTCAAACAGCCGCTTCACCAGGCCGGGATGGGTGCGGGACAGCATGATCTGCGGGCCCTTGCCGCCCCGGCGGACCTCCACCACATACACACGCACCCGGTCGCCCTCGCGAATCTCCTCTCCGGCGATCTGCTCCTGTGCCGAAAGCACGGCCTCGGTGCGCTCGCGCTTGCCGCTGAGCTCCAGAATGGCGCTGCCGTTCATGGGGTTGACGCGGGTGACGATCGCCGTGAGGATTTCATGCTCCTTGGAGGCGTATTCGTCTGCGATCATGCCCCGCTCGGCCTCGCGGATGCCCTGAATGATGACCTGCTTCGCCGTGGAGGTGGCGATGCGGCCAAAATCCCGGGTCTGCACGTTGATTCGCACCTCGTCGCCGATCTGCGGGTCGGCGGAATAGGCCAGCGCGTCCTCCGGTGAAATCTCGGTGGCGGGATTCAACACCTCTTCCACCACGGTCTTTACCGCGTGCATGGAGATTTCCCCGGTCTCCTCGTCGATGTGGACGAACACATTGTCCAGCGCGGCGCTCTGGGGATCGCGCTTATACAGCGCCTTGTAAGCCGCCACCAGCGCCTGGCCGATCCGGTCGAGCATATACGCCTTGGGAATGCCTTTTTCTTTTTCCAGATCTTCCAGCGCCTTAATCATCTCACTTGCCATGGTCGTTCCTCTCCTCTTGCCCTCGGCGGGGCGTCGTATTTTTCAAAATCTTTTTCAAAAGTCAAAATGCAGGCGCACATGAGCCACGTCCGCCGCGGCAAAGGCGTGCGCTTCGCCCTCCCGCTCCACGGCGATCATCACGCCGTCGTGGGAAAGCAGCGTCCCCGTCAGCTCCTGCGCGCCGTTTACGGCGCGATAAAAGGTCAGGGTCACGGCCTTCCCTTTTGCCCAGGCAAAATGCTCGGGCCGGGTGAGGGGCCGCTCCAGCCCCGCCGACGACACCTGCAGCAGATAGGCGGGCAGGCTGTCGAACTCCTTTGCGTCCAGCAGTGGATCCAGCGCCCGGGACACCGCCTCGCAGGCGGCCAGATCCACGCCCTCGTCCCGGTCGATATACACCGTGAGCACATGCTGCCGCCCCTCTTTTTCAAAGGTAACGTCCCACAAAGACAATCCGTTTTCCGCGCAGACCGGCCCGGCCATCTCGGTGACGCGGCGCACCACTTCCTTGTGTGTCATGGCCTCTCCTCCCGTTCTAATTCAATAAAGAAGAGTGGACCTAAGTCCACTCTCATACTTCCTATCCTACCTTATGCGGCTATTATAACACCTTGTTCCGCATATTGCAAGGGATTTTCCTGTAAAAATCCCGTTTTTCGGCGGAAAATGGGGCATTTATCCCCGATTCAGATAGACCGGAAGGTCGTCCAGCGGCAATTCCAGGCCCACGGACTCTCCCGCCTCATCCAGCGCGGAAATCATCAAAAGCTCGCAGTCGTCGTAAATTTCATAAGCTTGAAAGACGCAGCCGCTCTCTTTCGCAAAGCGCTTTGCCGCGTCGATGAGCTGCGGGGCGGTGTATTCCGCACCCCGCCAGCGCAGGGCGGTCCATGCCATGGTTCTCTCTCCTTTGTGTTGGCTTTTTGTTCAGTATACACCCATTTTCCGTCTTGCGCAAGCGCGAAGCGGGTTTTGTGTCCCCGGAGCGGTCAGCCCTCCATCTGGCGGGCAAAAAACAGCGCCGCCGCCTGAGCCAGCTTCACGTCGCTCTCGGAAATCGGCTCCTCGCCTCCCAAAAGCGCCGCGCAGCCGCACAGATCGCCTCCGGCGATCACCGGCACCACCACGCCGGCCTGCGCCCCCGTCACCCCCGGGCAAACGGGAATTCCCTCGTCGCTCTGCTGGATGCGGCGGGTCTGCATGGCGGCGTCGATCTCCGGCGAGATGGGCCTGCCGTCCAGCTCCCGGCGCAGCGCACCGGAGGCGGCGATGACGCTGTCCCGGTCGCACATCACTGCCGGACGGGAGCAGGTGCGGGTGAGCGCCTCGCACAGATTGCCCGCCATAACGCTCTGCTCTCCCGCCGGAGAATATTTGCGGAAGATGACGCTGCCGCCGCTCTCGGTGAAAATCTCCAGCGGCTCGCCCTCCCGGATTTTCATGGTGCGGCGGATCTCCTTGGGGATAACCACCCGTCCCAGATCGTCGATGCGCCGCACGATACCCGTTGCTTTCATATCAAAAAACCTCCTGTTTTCCATCTGTTTTCACAGATAGTATGAAC
>JAFZPW010000096.1 GCA_017552495.1 Clostridia bacterium
GCCGGTCGCCCCTCACGCGGGGGCGTGAATTGAAATCATCGACATCGACAAGATTCGGCCCGATCCCAGTCGCCCCTCACGCGGGGGCGTGAATTGAAATGATGTACGAACGGGGAGAGCGGATCCCGCGGGATGCGTCGCCCCTCACGCGGGGGCGTGAATTGAAATATTTCCTCGCTGATGGCAATAGAAACCCGTTCACCCAGTCGCCCCTCACGCGGGGGCGTGAATTGAAATCGGCTTTTGGGTGAAAAAATCCGGCAGCCCGTTTGTCGCCCCTCACGCGGGGGCGTGAATTGAAATGCAGCACCGGCAAAAGCTACGCGCCGGAACACACGTCGCCCCTCACGCGGGGGCGTGAATTGAAATGTCCTTTTCGCACAAATCGAAATACTGAGAAATTCGGTCGCCCCTCACGCGGGGGCGTGAATTGAAATATGCGGTGATTCTCGGGCGGTTTCGTGCCGGAAATGTGGTATGCTATATGGCTATAACGCCATTATTCCGCTCTGCCGGCAGCAGAAATAAATGCGTATTGCCGCAAAATATTCTCGTGGAACAGTGGGGTGCTTTGTTTGCAAAAAAGCGAGGCGTATCGGTCGACTGATCGGTACGCCTCGAGCTTTGTTTAGACTAGGGAAGGGCACGATGCACAAATCTCCCTCGCAGATACTCATGGTAGGAACACTTTCTTTCGTCACTATGTACTACTTCCACCCCTGGCGTTTGGCTAAATCCAACATACCAAAGCAGAATCTCTGCCAGTTTACCAATGTCATCAGCGACGGGTCGCCCTCCCGGATTTTCATGGTGCGGCGGATCTCCTTGGGGATAACCACCCGTCCCAGATCGTCGATGCGCCGCACGATACCCGTTGCTTTCATATCAAAAACCTCCTGTTTTCCATCTGTTTTCACAGATAGTATGAACAGGAGGCGGTTTTGTTATGCAAAAGCGGCGATTTTACGACAGATGCCCGTCGTAAAAAGCCAGGAACCGTTCAAAAAGATCTTGGTTCAGCCGGTGACTGTACCGGGCGCGATCCAGATTCTTCCGGATGTATTCCGCCTTGTCGGCGGCGAAGCGGTCGGCGTTTTTCTTGTCCTGATAATCGTAATCCAGCGTTTCCCGGTATGCGCGCCAACCCGCGTTGAAAACGTCGTTATAAGCAGTGTCAGTGAACAGGTTGTGTCCCCGCCCCTCCAGGCGGAGGAACTGAACCCGGGGGTCGTCGTGATACGCTTCCCAAAAGACATCATAGCCGCATTCCATGGGGACGGTATCGTCGTCGGCGCTGTGCGCCACCAAAACGGCCGCCTGCGACGCGGCAAGGCCCTCCAGCCCGGTGCGCGAGGCATAGGCGCCGAACCGGATGCGCTCGTGCAGCTTGATAAAGGGCGTCATCACGGCGGCAAGCTTTCCGATGTATTCCTGCCCCGCCGCCTCGATCATGTCCGACGTGCGGTTGAAGCCCGCACATTCGATCACCGCCTTGACCTCGGGATGGTCGGCCAGCACGGCGCAGACGCTGTATCCGCCCCAGCTATGGCCAAAGAGCACGATGGGCAGCGCGGGGAAGCTCCCGCTCTCCTCCACAAAGGAGATGGCGTATCCCAGGTCGATCACGCCCTGCGGCAGCCCCCCCACGCCCTTGCCCTCGCTCTCGTCGTTGCCCGTGGCGTCGTAGGCAAAGACGTAATAGCCGTGCCGGGCAAACCAGTCGGCGCAGTCCATATAATAGGTATGTCCGCCGCCGCCGAAGCCGTGGGCGATCACCACGATGCCCCGCTGGGGCTCTCCCGCGCTGTGGCTGTACCAATACCCCGTGAGCATCTGCCCTTTATCGGAGGCAAACTGCCAGCGGGTGCGCTGCAGCCCGTCAAAGTCCTCCAGCCGCAGCATCGTGGGCTCATAGGTGGTATAGCGCACGTTGCATACCTTTTCGTACACGATCACGCCCGCCGCCCAGATCCCGGCGATCAGCACCGCCGCCAGGCACAGCGCGGCGATAAAGGCCGTTTTCTGTTTCGTTCTGGGGTTTTTCATTCGGTCGTTCCTTTTTTTCATGGTGATAAACTCCTTTTTGATGATAAATTGCTTTATGAAATCAATGGCTCTTGATTCCCTCATAGGTGATGGTATACCATGGTCTTGACAGGGGATTTGTCGTTAAACGAATCGGTTATCATGACAAACGCCTTTCGCCGTTATCCGCAGAATGGCGGCAAACGATCGGTCGAGGAAATTGTAACATGCACCGCCAGAAAAGCAGCAAAGAAGCCTTTTCCGCCTGTTGCCAGACAAAAGAGGCTTCCTTTATGTGTAAGGCCGCGCAAAAGAACACCAAACCATAGAAAGAACGCGCAAAAGTACACCGTGGAATGCGGCGTATCGGCATTCCTTGATTATATATCTTTCCGCAGTAACCACCAAACGGTATCTTCATATTTGGGCTGCATCTTTTCGTCCATACCGCAAGGATCATAATGACAATCCTTGATCTTCATGTTAAACCCAAAACGCCTATACAATCTAATGTTCTGAGGCTCATCACTTCCTACGCCGATGGTCACATAACAAAATCCCATCTCTTTCAATTCCGTAAGGACCGTTGTCATCAATCGGCTTCCGTTCCCTTTTCCGCGATATTCTTCTTTCACGCGAAATGCGCATAAATAAGCCGTGTTATGACCATCTGCAAAAGTCTTGTCATCAAGATCGAAAAAAGCGTACAATTCGCCGATCAATTCTCCGTCCTTGTCCAAAGCCCAGAAAACTGCATTGCCCGCAGTGATATTTTCATAGAAAAACCTGGCCGTGGGTGATGCTGTATCATATTTTTGCTAGCCCCACAGCGCAAGCATCTCTTCGCCCGTTGCTCTCCTGATTTGCATAATCTATTCTCTCCCAATCAGCATCTGTCAAGGCGATTGTGCCATAAACAATAACTAACAGCAACAAGAAACCTCCTTTGCCCCGGTAGACAAAAGAGGTTTCTTTGATGGCGGAGAAGGAGGGATTTGAACCCTCGCGACCTGTTAAAGCCCTACTCCCTTAGCAGGGGAGCCCCTTCACCACTTGGGTACTTCTCCATTTTGCCCCTGCGGGCGAACATTAGTGTAACACAAAGCCGGAAAAAATGCAAGATATTTTTTTGCGCTTTCCGGGAAAAAGCGCGGCGGACGGGTTTCCGTCCGCCGCTTGTGCTTACTTCAGGATGCGGGCCGCGCCCTCTTCGGCAAACTGCTTGCTGTAAAGCTCGTGATAATAGCCCCGCCTGCGGAGAAGCTCCTCGTGCCGCCCCTGCTCCACGATCTTTCCGTCCCGCACCACAAGGATCAAATCGGCCTTGCGGATGGTGGAAAGGCGGTGGGCGATCAAAAACGAGGTGCGGTTTTCCAGCAGATGGTCGATGGCCTGCTGGATGAGCTGCTCGGTCTGGGTGTCGATAGAAGAGGTGGCCTCGTCCAGCACAAAGATCCGCGGGTCGGCCAGCACCGCCCGGGCAAAGGAAATAAGCTGTTTTTCGCCGGTAGACAGGCGGTCGCCGCCCTCGCCCACGTCGCTGTCCCATCCCTTTTCCAGCTTGCTCACCACGGCGTCGGCCGAATCCGCTCTGGCAGCCGCCTCAATCTGCTCGTCGGTGGCGTCCAGCCTGCCGTAGCGGATATTTTCCC
>JAFZPW010000097.1 GCA_017552495.1 Clostridia bacterium
TACAGATAACTCTTGCCGCCCATGGTCATCTCCGCCTCCATTTTGCCGTCTTTTACGGTAAGCAGACAGGCGGTGATCTTGAACATGGAAGAACTGCTCTTGACGGCGATGGGATATGTTCCGTCCTTCAGCGCGTCGGCGGACACCGGCGTCATGCCTGCCTCCACCACCTCCTCCACGGCGGTCATCTCTGAGGCGTCGGCAATCTGGCCGCTGTTTTCTGCAGGCTGCGGGGCGGGAGTTTTGCCGCAGGCGCACAGACCCAGCAGCAAGATGAGCGCCAGCAGCGCCGCGATCCGGTTTCGTTTCATCGTTGTTCTCTCCTTTGAAAAACGGCCCGGTTCCCCGGGCCGTTTGGATTGTTGACTCAGACAGCCTGCTTATTTGTCAAGCTCGGCAACGGCAGCCTGCGCATGCTCTACCAGGAGCTGCTGAATGGGCTCCATCTCGCCCAGGCCCCGCACCAGGCACTCCACCTGATAGCCGGCGCCTTCGAAGATCGACTTCCAGGAATCCTCCTCGTCGCCCGCCATATCGTTGTTGGCATGGTCGCCGGCAACGATCATCAGGGGCTCCAGAACCACGCGGGTGTAGTCGCCGGCCTGCACGGCCTTGAGCACATCGTCTACACTGGGCTCGGCTTCCACCGTGCCGATAAAATAGTTGGCCATGCCCATATCGGTCAGGACTTCCTGCATCCGGGCGTAAACGCTGTTGGACGCAGCCTCGGTGCCGTGACCCATGAAGCAGATGGCGGTCTTGCCGTCGTCATATTCTTTGGTGGCGTCCACGATGATCTGGGCCACGCGCTGGAAATCCTCGTCAGAAGTCAGGATGGGCTGGCCGATGGCGATCTTTTCAAAGGAATCGGCATACTTGGCAACGCCGTCCACCACGTCATTGTACTCAAAGCCGTTCATCAGATGGGTGGGCTGGACAACCAGATTCTTAACGCCGTTCTTCACAGCGCGGTCCAGCGCCTCTTCCAGATTGTCAATGGACACGTTGTCGCGGGACTTCACATGGTCAATGATAATCTGGCTGGTGAAGCCGCGGCGAATGCTCCAATCGGGGAAGGCCTTTTCCATGGCCGCTTCGATGGCGCCGATGGTCAGACGGCGGTTGTCGTTGTAACTGGTGCCAAAGCTGATCACCAGCAGCTCGTTTTCGCCGATTTCGTCGGCGTTGCGAACATTGTCCAGCGAGGCGTCGCCGGTTTCGTAGTTCTCTTCGTCCTCTTCTTCTCCGCCGTTGGAAGCGGGCGCTTCGGTCTTGCCGCAGGCGGCTGCCAGAGCCAGCAGCATGGCGGCGCACAAAAGGATCGCGATGGTCTTTTTCATAAAAATACCTCCAATTTTTTATCCCCGTGGGATAGATTACAACTACAAGCGTACAGGCGCCGCATTCCCGTCCGGCAACAAAAAAGCGCCTTTCCCCAAACGAGCAAAGGCGCGCAAAAACGACGCGGCACGGCACGACCAATGACTCGTGGTCCGGGATCCGGAATCCCTGTACCAATGAACGGCAGGTTTCCTGGCTCACGGATCAAAGCGCCTTGCAGCCTTCCCAACCCCCGAGGGGTCAGTGGCCGTGTGCAACACATTGCAACGCGCTCCCCGATTACAGTGACGAGATCGCACGGGATTTTCACCCGTTTCCCTTTTACCCGTCCGGACAAGCGGACGGCACCGGTCATTTATGAATTTTTTCGACAGTTCTCACCGCCGACAAACAGTATACACGCATTGTTTGAAAAAATCAACCCCCTGCGCGCAAAGTGCTGAAAAAGTCTTTTCAGCCCAAAAAAAATATGCTATACTGTGGATAGAACAGGAGGGGAACGCGATGGCGCTCTTTGAAAACCAATGGGACGAGATCCTGAGGCAGGATGTGGAAAGCGAGAGTTTCCGGCACTTGCAGGATTTTTTGCAGACGGAATATGCTGCGGGTCCGGTATATCCCCCGCAGCAGGACGTGTTTAACGCCCTGCGGTATACCGACTATGGCGATGTAAAGGCCGTCATTCTGGGGCAGGACCCCTATCACGGCGAAGGACAGGCCCATGGACTGGCCTTTTCGGTACAACGAGGCGTGGCCGTGCCCCCTTCGCTGCAAAACATTTATAAGGAGCTGCAAAGCGACATAGGCTTTTCCATCCCCTCCCACGGCAATTTGGAAACGTGGGCAAAACAGGGTGTGCTGCTGCTCAACACCGTCCTCACTGTGCGGGCGGGCCAGCCCAATTCCCACAAGGGCAAGGGATGGGAGCGGTTTACCGACAGCGTGATCCGCCATCTCAACGACCGTTCCCGGCCCATGGTCTTTCTGCTGTGGGGCGCCAACTCCCGGAGCAAGCTGCCCCTCATCCGCTCCATGAACCATCTGGCTTTGTGCGCGCCCCACCCCAGCCCCCTTTCGGCTTACAGCGGCTTTTTCGGCTGCAAGCATTTTTCCAAGGCAAACGCGTTTTTACAGCGCCACGGCGAAGCGCCGGTGGACTGGACGATCCCGGAATGACCGGATCGCGATTTTATTGAAAAGGAGAGACTGCCCATGCTGAAAGATCTGCTCATGAAAAACCGCAGTTATCGCGGCTATGACGAAAGCGTCCGCCTGACCCGCGAAACGCTCGTCGACATGATCGACTGCGTCCGCTACGCCCCCTTTTCCCAGAATTTCCAAGCCTTCAAGTATTATCTTGCCTGGACGAAAGAGGACTGCGACAAACTCCAGCCCTGTACCCACTGGGCCCGGAATCTGCCGGAGTTGACCCTCCCCCATCCGGGTCACTGCCCCACCGGATTCATCGTTTTGTGCTACGATACCCGCATCGGCCCCGGCGTCCAGCGCTTCTGGAAGGATGTGGGCATCTGCGCCCATACCATTTTGCTGCGGGCCACGGAAATGGGTCTGGGCGGCTGTATGATCGGCAACTTCCGCCCCGACGAGATCAGCGCCGCCATCGGCCTCGATCCCGTCTATCAACCCCTGCTGGTGATCGCCCTGGGCAAACCCGACGAAACGGTCGTCATCACCGACCTGGAAGAGGGCGGCGACCACTGCTATTACCGGGATGAAAACGACGTGCATTACGTCCCCAAGCGCAGGACGGAAGACCTGATCCTGAATGAATAACGCGTAAAGGAGATTTGATTATGGCTACTCCCCACATCGCCGCCGAACAAGGCGCTTTCGCCAAGACCGTTCTCATGCCCGGCGACCCTCTGCGGGCAAAATACATCGCGGAGCACTATCTGGAAAACCCCGTTCTGGTGAACAACGTGCGGGGCGTTCAGGGCTACACCGGCGCCTATCGCGGCGTGCCCGTCAGCGTCATGGCCAGCGGCATGGGCATCCCGTCCATCGGCATTTACAGCTACGAACTGTTTCACTTCTTCGGCGTGGAAAACATCCTCCGCGTGGGCTCGGCGGGCGGCCTGTCCACCGAACTCAAGCTGCGAGACATCGTACTGGGTATGGGCGCCTGTACCAATTCCAATTTTGCCTCGCAGTACCGTCTGGGCGGCGCCTTCGCCCCCATCGCAAGTTTTGACCTGCTGGAGAGCGCCGTCCGTCACGGCCGTGAGATGGGTCTTGCGCCCCAAGTGGGCAACCTGCTGTCCTCCGACCCCTTCTACAATGCCTTTTCCGACGCCAATCAAGGCTGGATGGATATGGGCGTGCTGGCGGTGGAGATGGAGGCCGCAGGTCTGTATATGACCGCCGCCCGCGCTGGAAAACGGGCGCTGGCCATCTGCACCATTTCCGATCACATCGTCACCGGCGAGGCGCTGGACGCCGACGCCCGCCAGAATACCTTTACCCAGATGATGGAGCTGGCGCTGGAGGTTGCTGTGGAGATGGACGGGAAATAAACAAACCCAAATGACAAAAACCGGGAGTGAGCGCAGTGTTCACTCCCGGTTTCGTTATCCGTTCCTCTTGTTTTCTTACTCCCCGTCCAGAAAGCGGAGCTCCAGCGTTTTCACCGTGGGGGTGCGGGCGGGCCTGGTTTCGGCCTCGTGACCCAGAATCAGGGCGCTCACCGGCCAGAAGCCCTCGTCCAGCCGCAGCTTATACAGCAGATCAAAACTCTGAAGCATGGTCTGCACCGCGCCCCAGATATAGCAGCTTCCAAGCCCCAGATCGGCGGCAGCCAGATGCATATTTTCCACCACACAGGCGGCATTGGCGATGTTGACAGGACTGATCTGCCCTTCTTCCTCCCGCACAGAGACCAGAATCATCACCGGCGCGCCGTAAAGAGGATCGGCCTGCGGATCGCCCAGCACGTTGCGGGCGTTTTCGGTGATGTCGCGCAAAAGCGCCTTGTCCCGGATGACGGTAAGATGCACGTTTTCATAGCGCCGGCGGCCAATGGGCGCGGCGTTTGCCGCCTCCAGCACCATGCCCAGCGCCCGCTGGTCTACCGGCTGATCGGTATAGGCCCTGCAGGAATGGCGGGCCAGCATCGCGTCGCGAAATTCCATTTTTGCGCTCCTTTCTTACAGGACGAAATCGCCGTTTTCAAAGATTTGCACGGTCTTGCCGTCGCGAGTGCGGCCCGTAATGGCAAGGTCCGCAGTGCCGATCATAAAATCCACATGGGTGTCGGAGGCGTTGAGCCCGTGGGCCGCAAGTTCCTCCTTGCTCATGCGCTCGCCGCCGCGAATGCACTCGGGATAAGCCTCGCCAAAGGCCAGATGGCAGGAGGCGTTTTCATCAAACAGGGTGTTGTAATACAAAATCTTCTGATTGCTGATGGGGCTGTGATA
>JAFZPW010000098.1 GCA_017552495.1 Clostridia bacterium
GAATGGGTCGTGACACGCCGCGGCATTTCGGTCTTTCGCCGCGCATTTGCGTTTAAAATGCGTTCCCGCGTGGAATGATATGGTTGCGGACTTGTCCGACTTCATCCTGCGGAGCGTGATATCTGTGGAGAACCGTGAAAATATCGTCCGGCGCGGCGAGATTTATTATGCCGATCTCAGCCCGGTGGTGGGCAGCGAGCAGGGAGGCGTGCGGCCTGTCCTCATCGTGCAGAACGATGTGGGCAACCGTTACAGTCCTACCGTCATCGCCGCCGCCATCACCTCTCAGCAAAACAAAACGCGGCTTCCTACCCATATCCAGTTGGAGGCGCGTGCCTGCGGTCTTTCCAAAGATTCCGTGGTTTTGCTGGAGCAGATGCGGACGTTGGATAAGCGGCGCCTGCGCGACCGGATGGGCCGTCTGGATGAAAGGGCCATGCAGCAGGTCGACGGCGCCATTGCCATCAGCCTTGGGCTTCGCCCGGGGCGGGACGTTACAACGGAGGGATAATGTGAAAAAAAGTCGTTTTGGGATCTTGCTCCTCTGCGGCGTTACCGCCGTGATGATGCTGGCAGGGCTTTATGCCATCGCCGTGGAATATGGAGGTCAAAATGACCCGCTGGTCACCTTGAGCTACATAAACCAGGTGGTTTTGCCGGAGACCAGGGCCGGCATCGACAGCAGCGTCAACAGCGCCATCGGCCGCTATGAGAGCGACCTTCAGGCGCAGACCGCCCAGCTTCAGGCTTATGTGGATCAGGCGCTGAAAAACTATTCTGCCGGCGCTGCCGACAGCCAGCTTGTGGAACAGATTGCCCAGCGTGTGGTTCAGCAGATGGGCGGGACAGCCTCCGGCTCCGTACAATGGGCGATGGTTCCGGTGCCCGCGGGCAAAACAGTGGTGTGCGAAGTGGGCTGTCAGGCCGTTTTGTGCTCCGGCGCGGCGGTTTGTGTCGCCTCCGGCTCTCCCGGTCTGGTGGATGTCAGCGATGCCGGGACGCTGAGCAACGGCGGCGCGGTGCTGGCCAACCATCTTTACACCGTCACCGTTCAGGGACACGGGATCCGCACGGCCAACGGCTGCACGCTTTTGATTTCCGGCGGCTATACCATCTCATAAAGATTAATGTTTCTGCGGGAGCGCCCACGCGCTCCCGCTTTTTTCATATCCTGCCGCGTTGCCGCATATGGTGGAGCAGGAAAGCGGGGTGGCGGGATGGAAGAATGCGGACTTTATCTGGGAAAAAACGAGATCGGCAGGTTGCGCTGGAGCCGTTCCGGTGAAACGACAACTCTTTTTGCCGCGTGTCCTGTGGAGAAGGGGCGCATCTATCGGGTGGTTTTGCTTTGCGAAGGCGAGCAGCTTCCGCTGGGCGTTATGCTGCCAGACGGCGGGAAATTTGTCCTGAAAAAGACGTTGCCCCGCACGGTTGTCCCTCAACGCGCCTTAGTGGATCGCTCGCTGCCCGGCGAGGGACATTTGCCGGGCCTGCCATTGGCCTATTCCGCCTTTCAGCAAGCGGAAGCCAAAGGACTGAAGGTGCCGGAGGCGGCCGCGAAGGGCCTGCTTTGCGCCGATTGGATCGACCGGCGCTATTATCTGGCGCCCTTTTGCCCGGGGGAGGAGAGCGCTTTTGCATCCTATTTCAGCCTGTCTGTCCTGATCGAGGGGGAGACAGGCGGTTTTCTTGCCTTCTGCGAAAAGGACGGGAACTTTGAACCGGTTTTTTCAAAGCTGCTGCCGAAACAGACAGACTTCGCAGAGCTTACGGAGTATCATGGCAGAGAGGAGGGAAGCACATGAAGATCGTTTACGTGGACACCCTCTTTTTCCTGAATCTCGCGGTGGATTACAGCTTGTTGTTTCTCACGGCACGGCTGTGCGGCGTTTACCGGAGAAGACGATTCCTTCTTTTGGGAGCGACGGTGGGCGCGCTGTTTGCTGTGATCCTGTATTTTCCCACGATCCCGCCGCTCCTGTCGATTCCGCTGCGGCTGAGCGTGTGCGCGGCCGTAACTTTCGCGGCCTTCGGACGGCAAAAACTCCGGCGCCTGCTGCATCTCGGCGGGATGTTCGCCTTTCTCAGCTTTGCCATGGCGGGACTGGTGATGCTGGTCGCGCTGCTGGGCGGCGAGGCGGCTTCCCGAAACGGAGCCGTCTATTTTCGCGCCTCGACGCTGGCGGTGGGCGCGGGATTTGGGCTGCTGTATCTGGCCTCGGCGTGGCTTTTGGGGCGGGGGCGAGCCGCCATGGAGCGCGGCACCGCAGAGGTGCGTGCCCAATGCGGCGGGCGGGAGATCCGCTTCCGCGCCCTGCGGGACAGCGGCAATTTGTTGCGGGATCCCACGGCGGGGCGGCCCGTGATTCTGGTGGATCGGGAGACTGCCGCCGGATTGTTTTCCGACACAACGGCGCAGCTTTTGCGACAAAATCTTGATGCGGAATCTCTTTTAACCCAACTGCGCGGCCGGGAAGAGGGCGCATTTTGGCTGCTTCCGCTGCATACGGCGGCGGCAAAGGGCCTTGTGGTGGTGTTTCGGCCCCAGCGGCTTTGGCTGGACGGAACGGAACGGGAGGACTATTTGTTTGGAATCGCGCCGGAACCCATTCAAACGGGCGGCGATTGCCGCGGATTGATAGGAGCATGATATGAAAGAAAAAATCATCGCCTTTTTCCGTTGGATCGGACGGAAAGTCAAACAACTTTACATAGCGGATGTTCATTATATCGGAGGGGCTGACCGACTCCCGGTTCCGCTGACGGCGGAGGAGGAACGCACTCTTTTGAGGGATTATGACGGAACCCAGATGGAGATCCGCCAGACTCTCATCGAGCGCAATCTCCGGCTGGTGGTTTATATTGCGCGCAAGTTTGAAAACACCGGCGTGGGGCTGGAGGATCTCATTTCCATCGGAACGATCGGGCTCATCAAGGCCGCCAACACTTACCGTCCCGACAAAAACGCCAAACTGGCTACCTATGCCTCCCGCTGCATCGAAAACGAGATTTTGATGTATCTTCGCAAAAGCGTCAATCAGCGGGCCGAGGTCTCGCTGGACGAGCCGCTCAAGACCGATTGGGATGGCAACGAACTTTTGCTCTCCGACGTGCTGGGCACAGAGCCCGATTGTGTCATGCGCCCGGTGGAGGATGATGTGGAGCGTCAGATTCTCGGCGTTTTGCTGTCCCGTCTGCCCGAGCGGGAGCGCGTCATTATCGTGATGCGCTTCGGGCTTTCCGGCGGCGACGAACTAACACAAAAGGAGGTCGCCGACCGCCTCGGCATCTCGCAGTCCTATATCTCCCGGCTGGAAAAACGAATCATTCGCCGCCTGAAAAGCGAGATGCTTCGCGCCCTTTGACAGAATCTGGCGGGATTTGACGAACGAACGCCAGCCGGAACCGGAATGAAAATTAAGCGGCCTGCCGATACTTTTCTCAAACGGGAAAAGGAGCGATCGTATGCAGGCAAAGGTGGAGATCTGCGGCGTCAACACCGCCGCGTTAAAAGTGCTGAAAAACGACGAGACCATGGCGCTCATCCGCAAGGCGCAGGCTGGAGACAAAAGCGCGAAGGAGCGGGCCGTAATGGGCAATCTGCGGCTGGTGCTGTCGGTGGTGCAGCGGTTTTCCGGCCGGGGCGAGTCGATGGACGATCTGTTTCAGGTTGGCGTGATCGGGCTGCTCAAGGCCATCGACAATTTCGACACCGCGCAGCCGGTGAAATTTTCTACCTACGGCGTTCCCATGATTATCGGCGAGATTCGCCGCTATCTGCGGGACGGCAGCCGGGTAAAGATCAGCCGTGGGATGCGGGACAACGCCTACCGCGCCCTCACCGCCAAGGAAAAACTCACCGCGCAGCTTCAGCGGGAGCCCACAGTGGAGGAGATCGCCCGGGAACTCGATCTCCCCCGGGAAGAGGTGATCTTTGCGCTGGACGCCATCGCCGACCCGGTTTCTCTTTACGATCCCGTCTTTCAGGAGGGCGGCGACGCCATCTGCGTGATGGATCAGGTGCGGGACGAGCGATCTACCGACGATAGCTGGCTGGAACAGCTTGCCATGCGCGAGGCGCTGACGGAGCTTTCCCCGCGGGAAAAGCGCATCCTTGCCCTGCGGTTTTACGAGGGAAAAACGCAGGTGGAGGTCTCTTCGGAGATCGGCATCAGTCAGGCGCAGGTGTCCCGGCTGGAAAAGGGCGTGCTGGACAAGATTAAACGCCGTATGCGCTGACGCTTGCCAAATGTCCGCTCCCGTGCTATGATCGTTTCAGCAAACGCGGAACGGAGGGAAACTTTATGAGCCGGGAATGGAACGCACTGGGCCTGTCCCATCGGTTTTTACGGCAGCATGTGCGGCCGGGTGATTTTGTCGTCGACGCCACAGCGGGCAACGGAAACGATACGTTGTTTCTCAGCCGGCTGGTGGGCGAACAGGGCCGCGTTCTGGCCATGGATATCCAGCCCCGCGCCATGGAGAATACCGGGACGCTTTTGAAAAAAGAGGGCGTGGAAAACGTCCGTATGGTGCTGGACGGGCACGAAAATATGGCGGTTTATGCCGCCGAGAGGAGCGTCGACGCCGTGGCGTTCAACTTCGGGTGGCTGCCCGCCGGCGATCATAATGTATTCACACGAAAAGAGACCAGCCTGCCCGCCGTGGAGGCGGGGCTGCGCCTTTTGCGGCTCGGCGGAGCCATGAGCCTTTGCATCTATTACGGCCGCAACAACGGGTATGACGAGCGCGACGCCCTGCTGCAATTTGTCCGCGGACTGGACGACCGGGTCTGGTCGGTGATGGCGGTGGACTTCGCAAACCGCAAAAACGATCCGCCCATCTTTGTCTGGATCGTCAAAGAAGGCTGATATTCTGCCGCTGTGTCTGATCGTGGGACACGGCGGCATTTTGCTGAAATCACAAGAAAGCGAATCAAATTGATGTGTGTTTATATAGCGCGAATAAAGAATTCATTCACAACATGGGTGGAACGGGCTATAATGGAAAAAAATTGAACCGGGATATACCAATGCGTTCATTATCAATGGAAACAATACGTCACGCTGACCTGCGTAAGAGATTCAGATGGCGTTGCCCTTTGTAAGGCGGCAGCTTGGACGAAAAAAGAAAAACGGATCGGAGAAACGTGCTATGCTTCACAAAACAAATTGAAGCATGGTACGCTTTGACGCGTTTCACCGCGCGGCAAACAACACAGACCCGCGGCATTTGCCGCGGGTCCGCTGCGTTTGTGCTCAGGCGTTTTTGACGGTTTCTGTAATTGTTTTCAGCAGCCGCACCGTCAATTCCCGGTTGTCTGTCAGCAGATCATAAACGGCGTCTTCGGAAAGTACGCCGCGTTTCAGATCGGCGGGCAGCTTTCCGGCTTCATCGGCCATAAAATCCCGCATCCATTGGGAACTCCCGTAATAACGGCAGAGCTTCCGATAGGCGCTCTGCGCGGCTTCATACTGCTCCAACGCCTCGGAAAGAGCCTTGACCGCTTCAGCCGAACGGTTCAACGCTTCTTCCATCTGCTGAATTCGTTTGATTTGATCCATGTTGCGCCTCCATATATCTTTTTTCAGTATACCATAACCGCCCAGCGTGATACAACAAGAAACCTCTTTTTGCCCTGGTAGACAAAAGACGTTTTTGTTGTGTAAGTACGCGTAAAAGGACACCAGTAATCGGCAGAGCGCTACCTTTTCTCAGGCCATTTCTCCAAGATATACTGCAAACACGCTTTGTAGTCAGCCCTCATTTTTTCCGGGATAGTGTCCTCTTCTATCCGCTCTGTTAAAGGTGCCGGGATGTGCTGATGGGAATTATGGATGTTGGCAAAATCATGATAACGAACAGCATCACTGTCCAAAGGAATAACATAGTACTCACTGCAGGGCAGATTGTCGAGCACCAAGGCAATGCCGTACGATTCTTTTCCAGAGAAACCATAGAACCTAACGGCATCGCCGTGCTGGATAAACTGCGGAAAGATCGTCTCATGGCAATTGGCGCAGGGACGATTACATTCCAGACATTGGCCGGAACAGTCTTCTGCCTGGTGATCAAACGACCATATGTTTACAGAATATACCCGCATCCCGGCAAGCAGGACAAGTTCGCCGAGCTCATCTTCGGAAAAATCGGCCTCCTCAGACAGAATGCGGCGCTTGACAATCGTGTAGCGGGTCAAGGCATTCTCCTCACAATCATATTCTTTGAAGAACAGAGGGATGATCCGGAGAGCGGCATCAAACGATTTGCACAAATACCGTTCGTCATACGCGTCCGGAGTATCCTTGATATGCAGCTCGTAAACAGCATTGTCCTCCGGCTCCAAAAAACCGTCGAGCATTTGGCGCTGCACTTGAATCAGTCTTGAAGTATAATCGCGCAATTCTCCGAAAAAATGCTGCTCCAGCATTTGGAGGAGTTCAATCCGCGTGTCGTAATCTTTCGCATAGCGGTACGCGGTAGATAACATATCTGCATCGGAAAGGCAATGATTTGTCAACTTGATCTGCTTTTTTAGGCTGGTGGAAGGAATCAGCGACACAATCCGTCTTTGGAGTTCATCGAGCATAGCAGCCATACCACCCTCCTTCTTGAAATGGGAATAATTATAATAATTATACCATAAAACCTCAAGATTTTCAATATTCTCGCGTAATGATATCCCTGCCTGACAGGAAGATTGGTTAATAATATTGATTCAAGTCCGGCCTCCTATATCCTTTTGTTCGTTCTTTGCAGAGTAAAAAATGCACCAGCATCTGCGAGATATATCTGCCGCTGAAAGCTAAAATCGGGCTCCGTAGCAGCTGTTCGACCGCTCCGAAGCCCGATTTCACTGTATTTTGCCCGTTTTTCATCCAAAATGCAACAAAAAAACCTCTTTTGCCCTGGTAGACAAAAGAGGTTTCTTTGATGAAAAAGGTACTGCGTTTTGATAGAAAAATGCTGAGGGGGTGCACCGCCTCGACAGGGGGGTGCATTTCGACTTAGGGGGGTGCAAATGGCAAAGGGGGTGCATTCTGTACGATAGGGGTATGCTGACAAGACGAATGGATCGGGATTAGTCCTGAATCACACTGATCCGCTGAACAGATCCAACCCGGATCAGTTTTTCTTTGTTTCCTTTTGCCGATTCGATCCTGACCAGAATCCAGTCTTCATCCGCATCGACGATCGTGTTCGTACCGTGTTTCGTGTTGCCGTACATCACGATGTCTATATCTTCACAGTCTTCTTTCAGATCCAGAACCACCGCTTTTCCAACGTATGATCCGATTGTGTCGAGTAAAGTCCGTTTCTCGGTAAATGAGGCAGTCCCGTGTATTCCGGCAAGTTCTTCTTCCAGTGCGCTGACTCTTTTCTTAAGAGAAGAATACTGAAGATAAGCAAAGAATCCGAAGATTCCGAATATGAAACCCAGGTATTCCATCAATTTTCCTCCTTTACGATCTCAATCGAGAGCACTGAGGATACAGGTATCAGCTTTTCGATCTTGCCTTTTTTCGTGTTGGCAATGACTCTCATCCAGTTTCCTTCATAATCCGAGATACGGCAGGGTCTGTTGAACAGATCGACATCTGCCTCCTCGTCAAAGAAAACGAGCTGTACGGTTTTTCCCCTTATGTTTTGCAGCAGCTTCCCGACACCTTTCGTCCGCGCCGTACTGTTTTCGGGCGTCCCGTTTTTTAGCAGATAATCGCAGCTTACACCAAGAATGTCGGCGATTTCCACGATCTTATCGACATCGGGCATTGCGGTACCTGCTTCCCAACGGCTGACGGTCTGGCGGGTAACGTGCATTTTCTCTGCGAACTCGATCTGGGCCATGCCCATGAGCTTTCTTTTTTCAGCGATCCTGATTCCAAGTTTGTTCATAGATTCATTTCTCCAGTTCTGATTTGATACCTCAATCATAGACTTCGTCGTCGGTTCCGTCAAGAAAACAGCGCGTGCAAAATGTAACACGGCAGTTTACACTCCCCGATAAAGTCCAATTTGCCCCCTTGTTTATCGATCATCATCCAGCAGCGCGGACAGGCCTGCGGCCTCGTCCTTGCGTTCATCATAGCACAAAAAAAGCACGGCAATTCTATCAGAATTACCGTGCTTTTATGGCGGAGAAGGAGAGATTCGAACTCTCGAGACCCTTTTGAGGCCTACACGATTTCCAGTCGTGCGCGCTCGACCAACTACGCGACTTCTCCATGTGGTCCAGATCTGCGGAATATTCGGTTGTCCGTCAAAATGGTGGGCCTTCAGGGACTTGAACCCGGGACCGTCCGGTTATGAGCCGGATGCTCTGACCAACTGAGCTAAAGGCCCTTTTGGGCGCCGTAATTCCGACGGCTTTTCTATTATAGCGGAAACGAATGAAAAACGCAAGAGGAATTTTTTAATTTTTTCAGAAAAGTTTGTCTGTGCGCCGTTTTCGGAAAAAGAAAGGAGGGACGCCGCGTTCTTTTGGACCCTTGCGGCGTTTCCCGCGCCGTAAAGTTGAAAAACTTGCAAATCCCTGATAAAATGCGGGATTTCCCGTTGACATTTGCAGAGGAACAAAATATAATAAAAGTAATCACAATAAATTATTGTGCGTTATTGTACGCTTTTATCATGGGGAGAGGGGGGACAGTCTTGAAGCGGAAGAAAAAGCGCGTTGGTTTGCTGACCAAAATCTTCATCGCAGTTTTTGCAATTTACGCAGCCGTCACGCTGGTCAATTTGCAGATCCGCATCAACGCTGTCGCCGCGGAACAGGAGGCTCTCCAATCCAGGCTCGAGGCGCAGAAGCTTGTTTGCGCCGAACTGAGCGACGCCATTTCCAAAGGGGATAATGAAGATTACATCGCAAAGGTTGCGAGGGAGTCTTTGGGCTATGTGTATCCCGGGGAGCAGGTCTTTATTGATACATCCAGCAAATAGGCGATAAATAGGAGGAAATGCCTCACGATGGAGTTGGAAGTCGGCAGCATTTATGAGGGAAAGGTCACGGGGATCACCAAATTCGGTGCCTTCGTGCAGATTCTTGCAGGGAAAAGCGGTTTGGTTCACATTTCCGAGGTGGCCAACACATTTGTAAGCGACATCAACGAGCATTTGAAGGTTGGGCAGGCGGTTACGGTCAAGCTGATCGGTATCGACCCGCAGGGGAGGATCAATCTCTCCATCAAAAAGGCGATCCCTGCAGCCGTTCCGGCGCAGCAGCCGCAGAAGCCGGCGCGTCCTGCGCCGCAGCCCAGGCCGCAGCCGAAAGCCGCGGCCGAAACGCTGCAATACGCGCTGGATCAAAGCACGCTCCCCAAGGGCGACGAGTCTTTTGAGAATAAACTCAAGGCCTTTATGCAAAGCAGCGAGAGCCGCATTTCCGACCTGCGTTCCCAAACGGACAAGCGCTCGGGCGGCCGCCGCCGAAAATAAACAGACGCGCTGCGCGAATTTTTCGCGCAGCGTTTTTTGATAGATAAAAAGGGCGCCCCGGGGGGGGGCGCCAGTTTCGGCACAGACCTGCTGACCGCGCCGAATTGTGGGGATAAAGATATGAACGGTGCCGGACGGCAAAGCGTCCGTCTGAAGGGTGATCCGCCCTTCAGCACGATCAGTATAGCATGGCGTGAGTAGGGAATTTGTCAAATTCCGTCACACGCGGCACCATTTTTTCCGCTTTATGAGGAAATTGACAAAATGGGCTTTCTTTTCTGGAAAAACTGTGATATGATGAATGTACCAAATAATTGCCTTTTGGCAAGCAGCAAAGGAGCAAAGCATATGAAGATCGAAGTTTACGGAAGGAAAATGGATGTCTCTGACGCGTTGGAGGCCTACGCCGTCCGCAAAATGGAGAAATTGAGCAAATATTTTGGGGACGAGCCTGCGGCACAGATCACCTTCTCCATCGAGAGAGGGATGCAAACCGCTGAAATTTCGTTTGAGGTAAACGGCATGTATTTCCGCGCCCAGGAGCGCACTTCCGATATGTATGCGTCTATCGACGGCGCGGTGGCGTCCATCGATCGCCAGATCCAGAAGAACAAGACCAAGCTGTCCAAGCGCATCCGGCAGGAGTCCTTCGCCAAATCCATCAGCGGCATGACCGATTATCACGACGAAGAGTTTGAACTGGTGCGGGAAAAGGTCGTGGATATGAAGCCCATGACCATTGAGGACGCCATTTTGCAGATGAATCTGCTGGGACATAACTTCTTCTTCTTTATTAACAGCGACAAGGGCGGCAAGGCCAGCGTGGTCTATCGCCGCAACGCCGGAGGCTATGGCCTGCTGGTGAGCGAGGTCTGATCCTTTTGATCCAAAACCGCCCCCCCTCGGGGCGGTTTTTTGTTGACAGGGCGAAGCCCGCTCTTCCATACTTTGGAAAAAGGAAGTGGAACGATGCCATTTGATTACAAAAAAGAATACAAAGCCTTTTATCTTCCACCCAAGACGCCCGGGCTGATTACCGTTCCCGCGGCGCGGTTTCTGGCCGTGCGCGGTGAAGGCGACCCCAACGCGCCGGAAGGCGATTATCAGGCAGCGGTAGGGATGCTTTACGCCATGGCGTATACCGTCAAAATGAGCCGTCGGGCAGGCCGCGAGATGGAAGGATTTTTTGACTATGTGGTGCCGCCGCTGGAGGGACTGTGGCGGCAGGAGGGCGTAACGGACGTGGATTATGCCCACAAGGAGCGCTTCCGCTGGATCGCCATGATCCGTTTGCCGGAGTTTGTCACAGAGGAAGCGTTCCTCTGGGCAAAAGAAGAGGCGGAACGGAAGAAGAAGATGGATCTTTCTCCGGTGGAGTATTTTGCCTATGACGAGGGCGAATGCGTGCAATGTATGCATCTGGGCCCATACGACACCGAGCCCGCCACCGTGGCCGCCATGGAGGCGTATGCGAGAAAGATGGGATATGTCCCGGACGTTTCAGATCGGCGGCTCCATCATGAGATCTATCTTTCCGACCCCAGACGCTGCGCGCCCGAAAAATGCAAAACCGTGATCCGCCATCCGGTGCGGAAGGCGTAAAGCCTACGGCGGGCAAAAAACTTTGGTTTTGTCTTGCAATCCGGCGCAAAGACAGGTACAATAAAAACAATGCGGGCGGCTTTGTGTCCGCCCGTTTTTTACGAGATCGGGGTAAATGCCCCTGTTGTTTGGAGGAAACACTATGGAGTTTTCCGTTCCCTGTCTGATGGGCGTAGAGGGCCTGGTGGCCGACGAACTGCGGTTCAAAGGTTTTGACGGTGTAAAGGCCGAAAACGGCCGGGTGTTGTTTACGGGCGACGAGGACGCCTGCGCCCGGGCCAATATTCTGCTGCGCTGCGGCGAGCGTGTCCTCTGGCGGCTGGCGGATTTTCCGGCGCGGAGCTTCGACGAGCTGTTTGAGGGCGTTCGCGGCATCCCTTGGGAGGATTGCGTCGCCCAGGGCGAGGCCTTTCCCGTTAAGGGCTTTTCCATCCAGTCCAAACTGCACAGCGTGCCCGACTGCCAGAGAATCATCAAAAAGGCGGCGGTGGAACGGCTCAAAAGCGTTTATCATACCGACTGGCTGCGGGAGGACGGAGCCAGACACCAGATTCAGTTCAGCCTGATGAACGACCGCTGTGAGATCTATTTGGACACCACCGGCGCACCCCTTTATAAGCGGGGCTATAAACTGGAGCAGAACGACGCCACCCTGCGGGAAACGCTGGCGGCCTCTATCGTCAAGGTGGCCCGCTGGCGCGGCAGGGAGGAGTTGATCGACCCCTTCTGCGGAAGCGGCACCATTGTCATTGAGGCGGCGCAGGCGGCGCTGAACATCGCTCCCGGCGCACGGCGGGAGTTTGACGCCTCCCGTTGGAACGACGCCTTTGCAGCGGCTTTTTTCCGGCAAAAGGAGGCGGCTGTCGCGGCGGAGCGGCACGAGAAGCTGCCCATCTTGGCGGCTGACAAAGACCCCAACTGCGTCCGCCTTACCAGGGAAAACGCCGCCCGGGCCGGGGTGGGCGATTGTATGGATTATGCCGTGCAGGATGCCCTTCAGGTCGAGTGGCGCACCCGCCGGGGCGTAATGATGGCAAACCCGCCCTATGGCGTGCGGATGCTGGAGCAAAAAGAGGCATGGGCCCTTTATGGCGCGCTGGGCCGCGCCATGGCGGACAGTGAGGTAAAGCAATATATCATCTCTTCCGACGAGCGCTTCGAAGAGCATTTTGGCCGTCGGTCAGATAAGCGGCGTAAGCTGTATAACGGTATGATCCGCTGCAATTTGTATATGTATTTCAAGGGGTAAACGGGGAATGAAAGAGCAAAAGCATATCTTCATCATCAACCCCGCCGCAGGCAAGCGGGACGGAACCAATTCCGCTGCGGCGGGAATTCGCGCCGCGGCTCGCAGACTGGGGGCGGATTATGAGATTCTTACCACCGATTATCCCCGCCACGCAACTGAACTGGTGCGAAAAAAGGCGGAGGAATACGGCGGAAAGATCCTGCGTTTTTATGCTTGCGGCGGCGACGGGACATTGAACGAGGTGGCCGCCGGCGCGGCGGGACTGGAAAATGTTTCTGTAACTTCTTATCCCATCGGCAGCGGCAACGATTTTATCCGCCTGTTTGCCGCGGACAAAAGCGCCTTTCTTGATTTGGAACGGCTGATGCAGGGAGAGGAGCTGGAATTGGATTCTATTCGATCGGATTGCGGCTTCTGCCTGAACGTGTTCAGCATCGGTTTGGACGCCCGCATCGCGGAAGGAATGCAGAAGTATAAGCGTATCCCCGCCCTGCAAGGCACAGCGGCTTATAATATGTCCACGGTGGAGAATCTGATCCGCGGCCTGCATGAGCCTTACGGCGTCGAGGTGGACGGACAATGCTTCGACGGGGAATATACGCTGGTGCTGGCGGGCAACGGCCGTTATTACGGCGGCGGCGCCAATCCCGTTCCCGAGGCCGACCCCACCGACGGACTGCTGGAGGTGCTTCTGGTGACGGCTGTGGATCTTTTGACGGCGGCCCGGGTCATCGGCGCTTATAAAGAAGGGCGGCACCGCAGCCTGCCGCAATATATCCGGCATCTGCGGGCCAGAGAAGTGACCGTTTATCACAAAAAGGGCAAGGAAATGGTCGTCAATCTGGATGGAGAGATCGCCCGGGCGGCCCGTACCACCCTGCGGGTGTCGGAGCAAAAACTCCGCTTTGCCGTTCCTCAGGGCCTGGCGCTGCTGCCGTCCAGAATTGTGAAATAACACAGACGAAAAAGAAAGCCGTGCGGTCAGAAGACCGCACGGCTTTTGCTTTCAGCCGCAAAGACCGGATTTATTGCAGTTGGGCTGAGACATGTTTGACCCAGCGCTCCTTTTTCAGATGGATCAGGCCAATGATTACCTTTACCACGTCGTCGGAAAAGATCAGCAGACACACGCCCCACAGCGGCGCGCCCAGAAAAACGCCCCAAAAGGCCAGCGGCACGCCAGCCAGCCACACCGTTCCCGTGTCCAACAGACAAGCGAACAGCGTGTCGCCTCCGGCGCGGAAAATTGCCACCACCAGGCACATGGCCAGCGCCTTGCAGGCAAGCTGGGCCGACTGGATCAGAATCAACGTCTGCGCCAGACGGATGGTTTCTGCTGAAACATGATACAGCGAGAGGATCAGCGGGTGAACGGCTGCCATCAAAAGTCCGGTAACCAATCCCGCCGCAGGCATCAGCAGGGCAAAGCGGTGGCTGTGGTCGATGGCGCCCTCCCGGTCGCCCGCGCCCACCAGCCGCCCGATAAAGATGCCGCAGGCGCTGCTCAGACCGCGGGTAAAGACAAACACAAGCTGGATGGCGGTGTTGGCGATCTGCACGGCCGCCAGCGCCGCCGTGCCCAGCATCCCGTAGGCCACGGAATACAGCGACGCGCCCACACTCCACAGGATCTCATTGAGCAAAACCGGCGCGGCGGTTTTGGCATATTTTCGGACGAAATCCCGGTCGATGTCAAATAATTCCCGAAGACGGGCCGCGGCGGGCAGTTTTTTGCGATAAATGGAAAACACCAGCACCAGGCATTCCGCCGTGCGAGCCAAGGCGGTGGCAATGGCGGCGCCGCGTAGCCCCAGGGCGGGAAAACCCAACAGACCATAAATCAGCAGGGCGTTGCCGCCCACATTGATGACGATGGAAAGCATACTGGCCCGTGTGGGCAGGCTGACGTCGCCGGTGCAGCGGCAGACCATGGCTAAAATCATGCTCACCGCCGTTACGGGATAACTGAAGCCTACGATCCGCAGATAATCCGCGCCCAGCGCGATGGGATTCGCTTCGTGGACGTAAAAACCAACAAGAAACCGGGGCGACAAAAGTGCGCCGGCGGTAAAAATCGCCGTCAGCACAGCGCCCAGGGCATACATCATCCCCATGGTGCGGCGCACGTTGCGCAGATCCCGCGTTCCCCAGAATTGCGACAAAAAGACCGATCCGCCGGAATTGATGCCGAAGAGCATCAGCGTCAGCAGAAAAAAGATCTGGTTGGCGGCGCCGGCGGCGGCCACCGAATCCTCGCCCAGCCGCCCGATCATTACCACGTCGATGAGATTGACGGCGGAAGCGATGAAGAATTGTGCGGCGATGGGAAGCGCCGTTCCAAAAACCCGCCGCAAAAACGCGGGCGCAAAGGCCTGTTTTACACGTTCCATACTACCTCACAAAATCCGGCGCCCCGGCAGAAAAATTCGCCGGGGCGTTCGCTTATTCGGCGGAAGACGACTGCGCGGGCTTGCCGCCCTCACGTTTGCCGCCGCGCTTTCCGCCGCCGCGATGGCGGCGATAATGGGCATTCTGGCCCGGTTTATCAAAGGACGCTTCGTTTGTCGGCGCTTTGTCGGTGCGGAATTGTTCCGGACGGGGGCCCCGTTTTTTGAATGAGCCTTTTCCACCGGAACGCGGGGCAGACGGCTTGTCACCCAGTGCCTCGTTAGGCGTGCTTTCCCGCTTTTGCATCTTGTTTTGCGGGCGGAAGGGACGCTCTTTGCGGAATTCCTGCGGTTTTTCCGCGGCAGACTCGTTCAGCGGTTCCAGCGTTTCCCGCAGCGGCCGGGTTTGATCCGATGCAGGAGCGGGAGGCAGATCAGACAGGGGATCGCCCTTGTCGCGGCCGCGCCGCAGGACGCGGCATTCCTCGCAGGAGAGGGTCATGGGAGAATCGGGGTTGTGCTGCATCCGCACCCGGCAGGTGCCCCGTAAAAGAGAGGAATCCAGCACTGTCCCGCGTCCGTAAGGCGTATCCACCAGGCTTTCGGAGGGCGGGGTTTGCCGGATCATGTCCTGATACGCTTCGTTTTCATATTTCAGGCAGCACATCAGCCGCCCGCAGGTGCCGGAAATTTTGGTGGGATTGAGGGAAAGTCCCTGATCCTTGGCCATATTGATGGACACCGGCTGAAAATCCTTCAAAAAGGCGCCGCAGCACAGCGGCCGACCGCAGATGCCGAGACCGCCGATCATTTTTGCCTCGTCACGGACGCCGATCTGCCGCAGCTCGATCCGGGTGCGGAAGACGCCCGCCAGATCCTTTACCAACTCGCGAAAGTCCACGCGGCCGTCGGCGCTGAAATAAAAGAGCAGTTTGCTGTGGTCAAAGGTATATTCCACCGTCACCAGCTTCATTTCCAATTGGTGTTTGGCGATCTTTTCCTCACAAATGCGGAAGGCCTCCTGCTCAAAGCGGACGTTCTCTTCCGCGATCTTCTTGTCCGCATCGGTGGCGACGCGGATTAGGCGCTTTAGGGGCTGAACGATTTTTTCATCCTCCAGCAGGGTGTTTGCCATGGCGACCTCACCGTATTCCATGCCTCGCGAGGTCTCCACCACTACCGGCATGTCCTTTTCCACCGAAATGCCGTGGGGATCAAAATAATACACTTTTCCGACTTTTTTGAAGCGGACACCGATTACTTCTGTCATAAATCCTCCATTAAAACGCGCCGCAAAATGCCGCCAGCGCACCGCACAGCGCCGTTACAGACGGGTTCTGCGGCAGCATAGCCCGTTGCTTTTCCAAATATTCAAACAGATCCAAAAACTGCCCGCTGCCCGTTTTTGCCGCGGCTTCGGTAAGCAGGCGGCAGCTTTCGTCACAAAAATCGCCGTATTCTTCCCGGGAGAGTTTTCCCAACTTGAGACAGACGGCATATGTATCCAGCTCGGTTTGCTTCAGCGAGGCGCAAAACTCCGCCGCCAGACGGCGGGACGGAGGCTCCTGCCCTGCAAGGATATCCAAGCCCCGGCCCAAAAGTCCGGCCGACCGGGCAGCCGCCGCACGAACCTCCTCCGCGGAAGCATCGGTGCGGCCCCGCAGAGCCTGCTCCAAGAGGGGCAGAGGCAGGGGCGCCAGACGAAAGGTCTTGCAGCGGGAGCGCACGGTCTGGAGCATGGCTTCCCGATTCTCGCACAGCAGGAGAAAGAGCGAAGCCGCCGGCTCCTCCAGCACCTTGAGCAGTGCGTTTTGCGATGCGGTGTTGAGCTTGTCCGCCCGGGGGATCACAAAGACCTGAAAGGGAGCCTCGCTGGGGCGGAGAAAACTCTGGGCGCGCATGGCGCGCACCTGCTCCAGCTTGACGCCTTTTCCGGGCTCTGTCTCCTCCAGCCAGAAGAGATCGGGGTGGCTGCCCGCCGCTGCACGGCGGCAGGCGGGACAGACGCCGCATGGTCCGTTTTTCTCCCGACACAAAAGCGCCTGAGCCAGATCTCGGGCGGCAGTGCGTTTTCCGACGCCACAGGGGCCGTCCAGCAAAACGGCGGAGCCCAGCCCGCCGGGCGGGAGGGCGGCCAGCGCCGCTTTCAGCGCCTCGTTTCCCAGTAAATGAGGAAGCCGCATCAGAATTTGTGGAATTGATCCACGTCCAGCACAAAGATGGTGGCACCGCCCACCCGCACCTGTACGGGCATAGTGGGGAAGAAACCGACGCCGGCTTCTGTGGTGGTGGGCATGAGCTGGGTGCGGCTGTGGGCGTGCTCGTGGATGATATCGATGACTTCCTGCACTTTGTCATCCTCTACGCCCACCAGGATGGTGACGTTTCCGGCCCGCAGAAAGCCGCCGGTGGAACTGAGCTTGGTGATAAAGAAGCCTGCTTTGGTCAGTGCCTGCATGGCAGAGGGGGCGTCGTCGTTGTTGAGAATACCGAGAACCATTTTCATGGAAAAATCCTCCTTGTTTTCAGGATCGGGGCGTCATCTTATGCCGCCGTTTGCGGAAATCAGGCCGTTAATCGACATATTGCCGGGGAATGGCGGAAGGAACGAACAGGGGAGCCACGTCTATCAGCACTTGCGTGCCGGGGCCGCATTCCAGGTCGGTTACGTCCACGGTGATATGGCTGACACCTACGTGTCCCACCACAGGAACCCGTTTGCCGCCAATGCTGACGGTGGGCGAACGGTGCCGGAAAAAGCTCTTGACGGCGGACAGCGCGGCCCGGAGGCAGTCACGGAAGCGGAAATCGGTGCGCGCTTTTTCGACGGTGAAGCCGTCGGCCGATCCAACGGGGATCACGGCAATGCGGGTGGGATGCCTGGTGATATAGGCGCTGCCATAACCCACGGCGGCTCCTTTGGGCAGCCAGCGAACTTCTATCACCTGACTCATCAAGCGGCCGGTCTTTTGCAGACCAAAATCGCCCTTGGAGATCAGGCGTCCACCCAGCGCCGAGCCGATGCGGACGGCGTCCATGTTGGGCATTTTACAGCCGAAGAAGGCCTCGGAATTGGAGGCGTGGAGCATCCCGGGATCATAACCCGCCGTGCGGATCTTCTCCACCACCGACAAAAAGGTCTCGTACTGCGCCTGGGTCTTTTTCTTGCTGCGGAAGGCGTTGGCGTAGTGGGTATAGGTGCCGGTGACGTTCAGATTGCCCAGATAACGGTAAACACTGAGGATCCGGTCGATCTCGGTGGGCATGAAGCCGTAGCGCCCCATGCCGGTGTCTACCTTAACGTGTACGTCGCAGACGACGCCCTGACTCTCAGCGATGCCGTTGAGGGCCAGCGCCGCGTCATAGGAACCCACCGTGGCGGTTGCGCCCGCCTGCAGGATCAGCTTGATGTCCTCCTCGCAGGCGGTGGAGCGAAGAATGAGGATCTCCTCCTCCATAAAAC
>JAFZPW010000099.1 GCA_017552495.1 Clostridia bacterium
ATGGCTGATTTGCAGGCGCGACTGAGCGACAAATGCGTGGACTTTTCCGCCGAAGATGCAGCGGCTCGTACCGAGCAGATCTCGCTGTGCGACGAGAACCTGCTGGAAGCATATCTGGAGAGCGGCAGCATTCCGCAAAACGCGCTGGCCGCGTCGATTGCCCGAAGATGCGTCTACCCCTGTTTTTTCGGCTCGGCGCTTCGGCTGGAGGGCGTGGAGGACATTCTCCGGTCGCTGGATCAAGACACGCTTGCGCCGCAGGCGGGGGAGATCTTTGGCGCGCGGATCTATAAAATTTCCCATGATGTGCAGGGCGCGCGGCTCACCTGGCTGAAGGTGACGGGCGGCGTGCTGCGGGTAAAAGAGCAGCTTTGCGGAAAAGACGGGGCAGACGAATGGGAAGAAAAGATCGATCAGATCCGCCTGTATTCCGGTGAAAAATATCAAACGGTCGAGCGGGTGAGCGCGGGAACGGTCTGCGCCGTCACCGGCCTTTCCCATACCTTGCCCGGGCAGGGGCTTGGGAGTGAAACCGAGGTTACATTTCCTTCGCTGGAGCCTGTTTTGACCTATCGTCTGATGCTGCCCAAAGAAACGAATATTCCGGAAACGCTGAAAAAACTGCGGCTGCTGGAGGAAGAAGACCCGCAGCTCCATATCATTTGGGACGAGCAGCTGCGGGAAATTCAGGTGCGTCTGATGGGAAAGGTGCAGTTGGAGGTGCTTCAGCGTCTGCTGGCCGACCGCTTTGGAATCAAGGCGGATTTTGACGCAGGACGGGTGGTATATAAAGAGACCATCGCCGCACCGGTAGAGGGCGTGGGACACTACGAGCCGTTGCGGCATTACGCCGAGGTGCATCTGGTGCTGGAGCCCGCGCCCCGGGGCAGCGGTCTGACCTTTGCCACCGCCTGCGGCGCCGACGAGCTGGATCTCAACTGGCAGCGGCTGATTCTGACCCATCTTGCGGAAAAGACCCATCTGGGCGCCCTCACGGGCTCGCCCATCACAGATATGAAGATCACGCTGACGGCCGGCCGTGCACATCTGAAGCATACGGAGGGCGGCGATTTCCGCCAAGCGACGTATCGCGCCGTGCGGCAGGGGCTGCGTCAGGCGCAGCCGATCCTGCTGGAGCCTTATTATGATTTTGAGATGGAGCTTCCGTTGAATGCCGGTGGGCGGGCGATGACCGATATCCAGCAGTTCGGCGGTTCCTGCGAAGCACCGGTTCAAGCGGGAGAAAGAGCGCTCTTGCGTGGCTGCGCCCCGGTTTCTGCTTTGCGGGATTATCCTGCCGAACTGGCGTCTTATTCCAAAGGGCGGGGAAGAATCACCCTTCAGGTGCGGGGATATGAGCCCTGCGTCGATCAGGAGGCGATCGCGGCCGCCATCGGTTACGATCCCGATTCCGATGTGGAAAACTCCGCCGATTCTATCTTTTGCTCCGGCGGCGCTGGCGTGCTGGTGCCGTGGGATCGGGTAAAGGATCATATGCATCTGGAAAGCACGCTGAAAAACGATTTGCCGTTACAAGCGGCTTCCGGTCAGGATTCCGTTTATCACGCGCCCCCGCAAGCGTATCATGGAACGGCGGCGGAGGATCAAGAACTGCAAACCATTTTTGAGCGCACCTACGGCGCTGTCAAACGCAAAGAATTTATTCCGCGCAAGCAGGATGCTACGTTTGACGCGCCGGAAAAATCAAAGGTCGCGCGGCAGGATGATCTGCCGGAATATCTTTTGGTGGACGGGTACAACATCATCTTTGCGTGGGACGAATTAAAAGCTCTTGCCGCGGAAAACCTTGCCTTTGCCAGAGAATCGCTGGCGGAGATCCTTTCCAATTACCAGGGCTATCGGAGGTGCGGCGTCATTCTGGTGTTCGACGCCTATATGGTTCATGGAAATCCCGGCTCCGTGGAGCGATTTCACAACATCGACATTGTATATACCAAAGAAGCCGAAACGGCGGATATGTATATCGAGAAAGTTACTTTTGAAATCGGGAAAAAGTATCGCGTCAGGGTCGCCACCTCTGACAGTCTGGAGCAATTGATTATTCTCGGCCATGGCGCCGCCCGGCTTTCCGCGAAGGCGTTCCATGCAGAAGTGGCTCAGACGCACACCGAGATCCGGGAAATTGTTCGGACATACCAGTTCCGCAATCAGAAGGGGAGCACCGTTGGAGAGCTGCTGGAAAAGAAAAACCGTTAGGGAATTGGTGACAAAACGGTTGCAGGAAATTCAGAACTCTTTATAATTGCACTACTGGAATATTTTTAAAAAGTGTGGTAAGATAGCATGGAAAAAAGATCGGGAATTGCGGAACGGTTTTATGATTCACCCTGTTCAGCATCGGATCAAGTTTCTGTGAAAACATGAATATCGGAGGAAAAGATCATGAAAAAAAGACAATTGACTGCATTGCTGCTTGCCGCTGTGATGCTTTTGGGCATCGTTGCCGGCTGTAAGCAGAAGGAGGATCCACAGAACGAGGTTTCCTACTTTTTCGAGCCGACCTATCATGCTCTGGACAAAACCTTGCAGATGATCTCCGGCAACAGGATTCTTTTTGACAAGACCGCGAATCGCCTTTATTTTATTGGAAATACCAATGCACAAACGGTCACTGAGACGGGGCCGGATGGAAGCACCTATGAATATGAAACCACCGAGCAAAAACTGATGTCTGTAAATCTCGACGGCACCGACCTGAAGATCATGGAGGCATATGAGCCTTATCAACTCCCGGAAGGGTCCGAGGGCGGCGCCAACATCTCGGCAATGGCCATCGCTCCCGACGGCGCTATCTGGGTGGCGGAAGCGATATATTCCTATCATTACGAACTCCCGGAAAACTTTAATCCCGAGACCGACGATATGTGGAATTATTATGTGGACGACGGACAGCGCACCGTGCTTCGCAAACTGGGATCCGACGGCGCGGAGGTGCAGGCCATCGACGTTCAGGCAATCCTGAAGAGCCTCAATCCCGACGACGAAGATGTATACCGCTATTTCTACATGAATAACTTCTGCTTCGATGCGGACAATAATCTGTATTTCAGCAACAATAACTCCGGCGTTATCGTTCTCAATTCCCAGGGGGCGATGATCGCTCAGTTTCAAGGGGACAATATGAGCGGCCAGGTGATCCGCTTGGGCGACGGGCGGCTCGCTACCATCTCCTGGGGTGAAAACGGTTCGGTACTGGCCGTTTTGGATCTTGCCACCAAATCCACCACGGAAGAGATTCCGCTTCCCACGACATGGAATAACATTTATAACGGCGACGACGTCTATCTGTACTATTACGACAGCAGTATCAGCCTGATGGGTTACAAGAACGACGGCACCACGGAGAAGATCCTGGATTGGCTCAATTCGGATATCGACCAGTCCAATCTTTCCGGATTCACCGTCCTTTCCGACGAATGTGTCGTTGCGATGGAAAATGATTGGGATAATCAGCAGGTCAATCTGATTCAGTTGAACAAAACCAAGGTCACGCCGGAAAACCGCCGCACGCCCATCACCCTGGCCGTTATGTGGCTCGATTGGGATCTGCGCCGGGAGGTTTTGAATTTCAATCGCTCCAACAAGGAATATCGCATTGAGGTCAGGGATTATTCCGAATACAATACGCAGGATGATTACAGCGCCGGGCGCAAAAAACTTACCACGGAGATCATCTCCGGCAACGTGCCCGATATTCTCTACACCTCCGATCTGCCCATCAACCTTTACGGTGCAAAAGGGCTTTTGGAGGATCTGATGCCCTATATCGAAAAAGACGCCGAGCTGGGCGGCGCCGACGCGTTGGTGACGCCCGTGATCGAGGCCATGAAGGACAACGGGAAGCTGTATTATGCAGCCGAACGGTTTACGATTACCACCGCCATCGCCAACCGGCGGATTGTGGGCGATATCCAGGGCTGGACGGTAGACGAAATGAAGGAAGCCCTGTCCCGTATGCCGGAAGGGGCAACCGTCCTTGCGCCCTATATTTCGCAGGACAATTTGCTTAGAATGCTTTGCGTCTGGAACATGGATGAGTTTATCAACTGGGAGACCGGAAAATGCAGCTTTGACAACGGGGATTTTGCCAAGTTGCTGGAATTCAGCGCCCTTGCGCCGAAAACCGTTCCCGAAAACATTTGGGAAGACATGAAAGACGAAACTGTTATGTTCCGGGAAAACCGACAGCTTCTGTTCCCTTATACTGTTTCTGATATATGGGATTATTTTTATAATCGATATCAATTTGGGGAAGACGCGATCTATGTAGGCTTTCCCACCGCCGACCGCAGCGGCAATCTCTTTGCGCTGAACAACGGGCTCGCCATCTCCGCCAAGTGCAAGAGCAAAGACGCCGCCTGGCAGTTTGTGCGGACGCTGCTTTTGCCCGGCGGAAACAGTTGGGGCTTTGCTTTGAATAAAGCAGATTTCCAGAAGCAGATCGACGATATGAAAGAGGAAAATACCGGGATCGGCCCCAATGGGGAAACCGTTCGTTATCCGAAGTTTTCTTTTACAAATGAGGCCGGCGAAGAGATTGAAATCTATGCCATGTCGGATGAAGATGAGGCGAGCTTCCTTGAATTGATCCAGAATACGAAAAAAGTACAGAACTATGATGAGAATATGCTGAACATCATTATGGACGCGGTGGCGCCCTTCCTCGACGGCGAAAAGACTGCTGAGCAAACGGCGGCCGAGGTCCAGAACCGAGTGAGTCTGTATGTCAACGAACAGAGATAAGCAAAACATTCCGGGAAACGGCGCGCAAAAGCGCCGTTTCCTCGGAACGCCGAAAGCAACGGACTTTTTGCACAGCGTTGCTTTTCTTGCACCCAGCGTGCTTGGCGTGACGCTGTTCTTTATCGCGCCCTTTGCCATTGTCGTTTATTATTCGCTGGTGAGCAGCCCAAATGATCCGGAGTTTGTTTTTCTGAAAAACTTTGTTGATGTGATCCATAACTCTTCGTTTGTCACCGCCGCCAAAAATACGGCAACCTTTGCCGCCATCGCAGTGCCGCTGGCGGTTGTGCTGTCCCTTTGTCTGGCGCTGCTTTTAGAGCAAAGGATTCCCGGAAAAAGTATGTTCCGCACCTTTTTTCTCAGTCCCATGATGGTGCCGGTGGCGTCGGTGGTGCTGATCTGGCAGGTGGTTTTTCATGCAAAGGGCACGCTCAATCAGGTCTTATCGCTCTTTGGCGTGCAGGCCATCGATTGGCTGAAGTCGCCGTATTGCCAGCTTGTGGTGGTGGTCCTGTTTTTGTGGAAAAATCTGGGGTACAGCATGATTCTGTTCATGGCGGCCCTTAACAATATTCCAAAGGAACTTCTCGAGGTGGCCGACGTAGAAGGCGCCTCTTCGGCGCACAAGTTTTTCCACATCAAGCTGCGGTATCTTTCGCCAACGGTGCTGTTTGTCACCATCCTTTCTATGATAAATTCCTTCAAGATCTTCCGCGAGGTTTATCTGCTGTCGGGCGACTATCCTTATATTGGGCTGTATACGCTGCAGCATTTTATGAACAACACCTTTTTGTCATATAATTACCAGAAACTTTCGGCCGCGGCGATTTTGCTGGCGCTGGTGATGATCGTGCTGATCGCCCTGCTGTTCAAGGCCGAGGATATCTTCGGAAAGGATGTGGAAGGATGAATAAGACAAAGCATCTTTTCCGTCGTCTGGTCATGACTTTTGTTGCGGCGTTGTTTGCGATCTCATTTTTAATACCCACCGTGCTTACCATCTCCAACTCCTTTATGACGCAATCGGAGATCAGTTCCAACTACGGTTCGGTTTTCAACGCTGCAAAAGACGGAAAAACCTATATTTCCGAGGCGGTGAATCTGAAGTTCATCCCGGATAAAGTCACTTTTTCCCAGTATATCACCACCTTTATCAAAAGTCCGGAATATCTTTTGAAGTTTTGGAACTCGGTGATTCTGGTGGTGCCCATCGTCATTTTGCAGGTGGGCGTGGCGGCGGTAGCGGCCTACGGCTTCAGTCGCTGGAGAGGAAAGGTGCGGGATTCGATTTTTTTCTTTTATGTGATCCTGATGCTGATGCCGTATCAGGTCACGCTGGTGCCCAATTATCTGGTATCGGAGTTCTTGGGCATTCTGTATACCCGCTGGGCGATCATTTTTCCCGGCGCGTTTGCGCCGTTTTCGGTTTTTCTGTTAACCAAGTTCATGCGGCGCATCCCTGTTTCGCAGATCGAGGCCGCCAAACTCGACGGCTCCAGCGAATGGCAGATTTTCACCAGGATCTATCTGCCGCAGTGCCGCAGCGCGCTTTATTCCATCGCGATCCTGGTGTTTATTGATTATTGGAACATGGTGGAGCAGCCGTTGATCCTGCTGCGGGACGCCAATATGCAGCCGCTTTCGGTCTATCTTTCCACCATCAATTCCGGGGAGATCGGTCTGGCGTTTGCCGTGGCGACCATCTATATGATCCCGTCGCTGCTGCTGTTTTTGCATGGTGAAGAATATCTGGTCGAGGGCATTGCCCAATCCGGTTCTGTGAAAGGTTAAGGTAACGGATATGGAAGAACAATCTGTAAAAAAAAGAGGCTGGGTCAAGAATGCCGTCATCGTTTTTTTGTCGGTGATGCTGGTTTTGACCTTCTTTTCCCGCACCATTATGAACCGTTCGCTGCCCGAGGTGGCAACGGCCAGCGTGTCGTCCGGAAGCATCAATGCCCGCATCCGCGGCACAGGCGCGGTGACGGCCGGCGACAGTTATGAACTGGTCGTCAAGCAGACACGCAAGGTAGAGACCGTTTACGTCAAAGTGGGCGAACGGGTGGAAACGGGCGATGTTCTCTTTGTGCTTTCCGACGCCGACAGCACGGAGCTCAAGGAAGCGCAGGAGCTTTTGGAATCGCTCCAGCTTTCTTATCAGCGCGCGCTGCTTGATTTGACCGAGCGGGATTACGCCAAGGAAAACCGCGACATTCAAAAGGGCCGGGATGCCATGGCCAAGGCCAACGCCGCCATGCTTGCCAACGCCTATACGCCGGATGAACTTGCCGCCTCCGCCGCCGCCATCCGCGACGCCGAGCGCACCCAGGCCGATTTGGAAACCGCGCTGGGCGAGGCCGAAAAATCGGTGACGCAGTACGAAGAAAGCGTCGGCACACTGGAACAGCAACTCAAAACACTGGACAGCGAAATGGAAAAACTGTCCAAAACCATTGACGATGAAGATGAGCAGTTGACGGCGCTGAAACGCGGCATCAATAAGCCGGAGGAAAGGCTCAAAACAGCGCAGGAACAATTAAAAAATGCGGAAGTCGCTTACGGGCAGTTGCGTATTACGCACGGCGAAGCCTATGATTCCCTTTTTAACAAAGCAAAGGAAATCGTTGGGACTGGCAGCGAGATTGACATCATTCGTCAAATGGAGGCGCTGGTTGAGAGCACCAGCACCGAGGAAGGCTACTTCGCAACCGAAGAGGAAAAAACGGCGTTCAATCTGTTCAGCGCTGCGCAGGAGGAGATTGATACCGCCCGTGCCGAAATTGAGCGTTTACAAAAGATTATTACCGAAAACATCAGCGTACAGGAGCAGATCGCGGCGCTCACCAAGTCCATTGAAGAACACGAGGACGAGCTTCAGGAGAAAAGCCTGGAGTCCCGGGAGGTCAATCGCCAGCTTTTTTCCGCTGCACAGAATCTTGCAGGCGCCCAGCAGTGGCGGGATTCCCTGAAAGGCCAGAACGCCGCGCAGGGAGAACTTATCACGCAGTTAAAGGACGCCGATAACGCGCTTCAACAGCGCAAAATCGATTATGATAACGCAGCGGAAGAGTATGAACGGCTGAAAACCTCGCTGGAGGATATGCTCTTTGCCCTTGCGGAGCAAAAGAAGAACGACGACAAGAGCATTGCGCGGGAGAATCTGGATCTACAGGATCAGAAAAAGAAAATCGCCCGGCAGGAAGAGGTCGTTGCCGGTTTGCAGACCGATTCCGTGGGCCGCGAGATCACGGCGCCGGTATCCGGTCTGGTCAGCGCCGTCAATGTGACGGCAGGGCGTGACGCCGCCGCCAACGAGACCCTTGCCGTCATTGAACTGGTGGATCGCGGCTATACGCTCCGCCTTCCTGTGACCAAC
>JAFZPW010000008.1 GCA_017552495.1 Clostridia bacterium
GATATACTTGTCGTCGTAAGAGTAGAATTCGTCGCCCGGGATGATCTCGCCGCAGCAGGAGACCTGGGGATCGGCATTGCCGATGACAGCAGTCTCGATCTCCCGGCCGTCGAAGAACTCTTCCACCAGCACTTTGCGGTCGTAGCGCAGGGCCTCCTCCAGACCGAGACGCAGCGCTTCCCGGCTGCGTACCTTGCTCACGCCCACCGAAGAACCGGTGCCTGCAGGTTTGACGAAGAGGGGAAAGCCGCCCAGTGACTGTTCAACGCGGTCGAGCTGTTCCTCCGGCGAGGCGCGGAAGGCCTCCCGAGTGATCAGCACGTAGTTTGCCTGGCGGATACCGAGACGGCCGACGATCGCTTTGGTGAAATCTTTGTCCATCGATGCGGCGGAAGCGCCGACGCCCGCGCCGACGCAGGGAATGCCGGCCAGCTTGCAGAGGCCCTGCATCGCTCCGTCCTCACAGCCTTCGCCGTGCATGGCGGGGAAAACACAGTCGATGGAGACACGACGGGGATCCGGACCGGCGATCACAAGCCCTTCGCCGGCGGAGGGAGAGAGAAAGGCGGGAACAGCCCGCTCGGAGTGCTCCCAGCTTCCGTCTTCCAGCAGGGAGAGATCGCCGTCGAAATAGAGCCAGCGTCCGGCCTTGGTGATGCCGACGGGATAGACCTCATAGACGGTGCGGTCGATGTGATCCAGCACCGAATGAGCGGTCATCAGGGAAACCTCATGCTCCGGGGAGACGCCGCCGAAGATGACGCAAATATTCTTTTTCATGCATGTTCTCCGAACTCAAAGATAAGAAGGGAGCGCTCTGCGCCGGAACAACGCCCACGCGGAGCTCCCCTCACTAATATATAGCGAAATCGAAAAAAATACAACCCCAACAATGCACAAACCCGGCCCGCAAAACAAAAATAGGTATGGAAATTTCGGCGGTAAGGGAGTATAATCATAGAAACAGGGGCAGAGTCCCTGGCCGCACAGGCGGCAACATCACGGCAAAGGAGCGTGGATCGATTGAAGCTGGAGCTGACCGACCGGCAGTTTCGACTGCTTTTGGATATGGCCTATATCGGCAATTGGGTGCTGAATTCCACCAGGGGCGAGGATCGCATCGTGGAATATGACGAGGTGGAAAGCCGCCTCTTTTTTGAATGTGTGCGCAACGGCATGGACTCGCTGGCGGAGTTCCGGGACGGAACGGTTCAGCCCTCCCGGGCCTTTGCAGCCGGCGGGATCCATGAAGCGATCATGGACTACGAGGATGCGGTGTTTTTCGACATCCTGGCCGAGGCATTGGCCCGCCGGGACATGCAGGCGGAGGGCGTTTCCCAGGACGATATGACGGCTCTGGAGGAACGGATGAACGAGTATACCGAAGAATTCGAACGGAATGGCATGGATCATCTCAGCGTGGACTTGAGCTGAACCTGCCGCTTCGCCGCCCCGCAGTCCCCTTGATGCGGAAGAAGGGGAACTGCGGGGTTCTGTGTTTTCAAAAGAAAAAGTCGGATCATGCGGAAAAAACGATTGACAAATGTTTCCGCCTACAGTATAATAGAAAACAAATAAAGATAAGTTTACCTTATCTTTGTATCAATGATTGATCAATATTTTGTTTGGAGGGTATATACAATGAAATCTACCGGAATCGTCAGAAAGGTCGATGAGCTCGGCCGGATCGTTCTGCCCATCGAACTGCGCCGCACGCTCGACATCAACGAGAAGGACGCGCTTGAGATATACGTGGAGGAAGATACCGTGATGCTGAAGAAGCATCAGCCTTCCTGCATTTTCTGCACCAACGCCCGCGATCTGGTCAGCTTTGAGGGCAAAAACATCTGCTCGTCCTGCCTGGAAAAGCTCGCAAAGCTGGAAAAGGCCAACTGAGCGGATAACAGACCGACGAATCATCGGACGCCGCATCCACAAAAGGATGGGGCGTCTTTTGACGAAACGGGCACGATCCCGCCGCTGCGAAATAAATAGGAAAAAACCGTAACAAAGGCTTGATTTTTTCAAAGGAATCGTGTTTAATAGAGGGACAGCAGCAGAACGAGAATACGCATAATGCAAGAGGTGTAACGGCTCATGAGCAAACGTGTCAAAAAAGCGGTCATCCCAGCAGCGGGATTGGGTACCCGGCTGCTTCCGGCCACCAAGACGATCCCCAAGGAGATGTTGCCTATCGTCAGCAAGCCCTCCATCCAGTACATCGTGGAGGAAGCGGTTGCCGCCGGGATTGAGGACATCCTGATCGTCACCGGACGGATGAAGACCTCGATGGAGGACTACTTTGACTACACCCCCGCGCTGGAGTCACGTCTCCGCAGAGAAGGAAAGAGTGAAACAGCAGATATGCTGCGACGCACGGCGGATCTGGCGAGCGTCCACTATATCCGGCAGAAGGAACCCAAAGGCCTGGGTCACGCCATCTGGTGTGCCCGGCGATTTATCGGAAACGAGCCTTTCGCGGTGCTGCTCGGCGACGATATCATGAAGAGCGAAGTCCCGGTGACCGCGCAGCTCATTGCCGCGGAGCGGGAGTACGGCGGCAGCGTGGTCGGCGTCAAGCAGGTTGCCGCAGAGCAGATCGGAAAATACTGTTCGCTGGATGTGGAGCCGATGACCGGCAACCTGATGAGGGTGCGCTCCCTCATCGAAAAGCCCCGTCCCGAGCAGGTGATGAGCCTCTATGCGATCCTGGGTCGGTATGTACTCCAGCCGGAGATCTTCGACGTGTTGGAAAACCTGCCAGCGGGTTATGGCGGCGAGATCCAGCTCACTGACGGCATCAACGCCATCTGCGGCACCAGCGGCGTGCTCGCCTGTGATTTCAAAGGCCGCAGATACGACACGGGAAACATCTACGGATATCTGGAAACGGTGATCGATTTTGCGCTGGAGGATGAGGAAACCAGCGACTGGCTCAAGGCTTTCCTGAAACAGAAAACGGCCCAGTTCTGACAACAGCATCCCCGGCTGCGGACGGTATTTTTGCCGTCCGCAGTTTTTTGCAAAGTGAAATATTTAGAGCATTTATGGATGTACAACGCCGCCGGAATGTGATATACTAACAATATGTATACCTTGATCAAAAAGACGGCGGCGGCGATCCTCGCCGCAGCGCTGTTCCTGAGTATGGCCGGCTGTGTTGGGTCCGGGGGCGGAGAACTGCTCACTGCGCCGCGTACCGCCGCACGCTATACTCAGCTCTACGAGCAAATCGAAAAAATGATCGATTCCGGGGCGGAATATGCCGCGCCCACCGGCGGGAGCAACCGTCAGACC
>JAFZPW010000100.1 GCA_017552495.1 Clostridia bacterium
CGGCTGGAAGCCAGCGCCAAGGAATGGGAAGCCAAGTACGGCATCCGGGTGCTCCCCGTCGCCTGCGACGTGACCAGCACCGAGGCCATCAACAAGGCGATCGAGGCCATCGACGCCAAGTTCGGCCACGTGGAAGTCATCGTCAACGACGCCGGCGGCGAGCGCGGCACCGGCACTCCCCTGGTGGACTACAAGAAGGACGACTGGGAATTCACCCTGAATCTGGACCTTACCTCCGTGTTCGAGGTCACCAAGATCTTTGCCGGCTATATGAAGGCCAATATCGAGGCCGGCAAGCAGACCTACGGCCGCGTCATCAACATCGCTTCCATCTACGGTCTTGTGGGCAACACCGCCATCCCCACCATCGCCTACCATGCCACCAAGGGCGCCGTCGTCAATTTCTCTCGCGGCGCCGCCGCCGAACTGGCAAAGTCCGGCATCACCGTGAACGCCATCTGCCCCGGTTATTTCTACACCGAGCTCACCACCGAGACCTTGAACACCGAGTTCTTCCAGGCCTTCGCCAAGCAGTCCGTCCCCATGGGCCGCTACGGCAATTCCGGCGAACTGAACGCCGCCGCTATCTTCCTGGGCGCTGAAGAGTCCAGTTATGTCACCGGCCAGATCATCGCGGTGGACGGCGGTTATACCTGCGTCTGATTCTTTCTTTCACCAGCAAAAAGCTGCATCGGTTCTGCGACCGATGCAGCTTTTCTTTTTTCTCTGGCAAAGTCTTACCAGCCCTCTTCGTTGAGGATGTTGGCCAAAATGTATTCGCCCCAGGAATATTCCGAAAGAAACTCTCCCTCAAACTTGTCCCGCATCCCCATGTTTTTGTCCTGCCACGCATAATAATCGCAGTCAAACAGAGCGGTGTTAATCATCTGCCCCCGGGTGGTGGAAATCAAGAGGCTTTCGCAGTCCGCTTCTTTCAGCGCCTTTTTCAGGCGGTGCAGGGCGTTATACAAAACGCTCATATTGGCGTTGCTGTATTCCCGTCCTTCCCAAAGAGTGCTGTAAATCTCCTCGTTGCTGATTTCCTTGCCCCGGCGGGTCACCACCAGCGCCAGAATTTCCTTTGCCTTTCCCGTCAGCGGAAGCGGATTTCCATCCCGCATCACCAGGAAGCGGCCAAAGGTCTGGATATACAGCGCTTTGTGCTGCCGGTGAGAAATCAGCCGGATCCGCTCCATCGCCATCTCCAGCGTCTTTCTGCTGTAAGGCTTGATGATATAATAGTCGCCGCCGATCTGGTTGAAATCCCAGAGATAATCGTCATACGCGGTCACAAAAACGATCAGGATATCGCCCCGCAGGCTCCGCAGTTTTTTCGCCAGCTCCACGCCGCTCATTTCCGGCATGGCAATATCCAAAAACGCCAGATCAATGGGCGTTTCTTTCGCATAGTCCAGCGCCTCCTGGGCGCTCTGAAACTTGCCTACGATGTTCAGATCGGGAATTCCCCCGCCCAATCTTGCAAACCGCTTGAGCATCAACTGCTCGTCGTCAACGATGATCGTTCTCACGCTCTGTTTCCTCCCTTCGGTATCGTCACAGTCACTTTTGTTCCGACTCCCTGGGTGCTGGAAATTTCCACATCGGCGCCCATCACCTTGTTCAGTCGGAAAATGATATTCTTCAATCCGGTGGAATCCCGCTGGCCGTCGGCGGTTTCCCTGCGATACTCCTCGACGTTGAAGCCAACGCCGTTGTCCTCCACCTCCACGCGCCAGGCATTTCCCATATCCCGGGTACGAAGCACCACCGCGCCCCCTGCCGCGCCCTTTTGATAGATCCCGTGCCGAATGGCGTTTTCCACCAGCGGCTGGATGCTCAGCGGCACGATCAGAAAATCATCGGCCTCTATCTCATACCGTACCTTCAGCCGTTCTCCGAACCGCATCCGCTCGATGCTCACATAGGCCCGGATATTGTCCAATTCCATGGAAAAGGGCAACGGCGCGTCGCTGTTCATCGCACGGATACAGCTCCGTAGATGGATGGTAAAATCCTCGATGAGCTCCGAGGCATATTGCGGATCCTCCAACAGCACCTCCTGGATCGACCCCAGCGCATTATACAAAAAATGCGGCTGCATCTGGCTGGCGGAATTGCGGATGCGGCTCATCCGCAGCTCGTTTTCCAGTTTTTCCAGCTCCTGCTCCTTTTGCTGCTGTTCGGTGAAATCATAGACCACGCAAAAAGCCATGATATCCCCCGAGGTGTTATCCTGATACAGATAAAACATCTTCCGGCAGGGCTGATTTTCGCCCTTCTGGGTGCGAGAGGAAAACTCCACCGAAGCCCGCCGCTCGCCCCGCTCAAAGCACGAGATCAAATACTCCCGATTGCTGATTTTGGAATATTTCTCCTTGTTGGAAACAACGAAATGCTGGCATCGCCAATTTTCCAGCTCGCTGTATTTCAGTTCGCCTCCCGGCGCGACCTCCCTCAGCAGGGCCTCGTCGTCCTTTGCCAGGTACAGCGACATCTCCAATACCCGATCCCGGGTGAGATTTGCCTCAAAATACCCTGCCGCGCTGGCCAAAATCGCCTCAATATGGTTCTTTTGCTTCTGATGCATCAAGGCGATCTCTCCATCGTGTTCTTTGCTGCGCCGGATAAGCACGTCCACGTTCCGGATCCCCAGCAGAATATGGGGGCGGCCAGCCACCTGCTGGATCGTAGCACGAGTCTGATGATAGACCTCCCGATCCTCCGACATCAGCCGATAGGCAAACGCATAGTATTTTTCCGCCTGCAGCGCCTTGAGCATGGCGTCCTTGTCCATCATCTGCAACACATAATTCCGATCCTCCGGACAGATGACCCTGGGGACATAGTCTTTCAGCGCTTTGAAAAAGTCTTCGCCGGTTCTGGTTATTCGCACGCTCTGCTCAGTGTCGCTTGCGTAATACCCCCGATACGCCGAGGTTTCCACGTCGATATCATACAGTCTTTCATAGGGCTCAAACAGCGCCGCCACAATGGCGTCATATGAAAGGCTGTTTTCGTGTTGGAGAAATCTTTTTTCCGTCATATTATTCAGGTCCTTTCCGCGGGCGCTCTCGCCGCCCGTTCTTTTTCAGGGCCTTTTCTTCGGCAGCGCCGCAGCGCCGCCCTCCCTTGATCTCATTGTATCAAAGAAATAATAACGTGTCACCAACGTTTATTGGGCTTTTTATCGTTTTTCCACCTCAGACAAGTCTTTCAATGTTATTTTTTGCAAGACAGACTCCACTTCTTCCTGCATCTTTTCCAGTCTTGTCCGATGCTTCCGGTACAATGTCGTCTTTTTATCGAAAACGGCAAGCAGTTTAAAACTGCCCTCCGTGGCATCGATGATATCCCGCATCGTCCGTTCATAAAAGCCCTCGGTGGGCCGGTAAATCAACTCTCCCCCCGCGGCATTTTCCGAAAAAAGAATCTTCTTATGCTCCAAATTCCGGCACACCCGGTTGGCGCTCAGTTTGGGCACGCCGGTAAGGCTGCTGATGCTTCGCAGCGATAACCCTTCCGGCATCGCCATTCCCCCTCCGTCCCGGCTGCCGATGCAGGACAAAATGCGCAGCGCGTAATCCGTATCCCGTTTCAATTGCATGACGGTTCCTCCTTCTTTTGCATATCCGGATTGATCGGTTTTCCTGCTTTTTCTTTATCATAACAAACGTTCATCACGTCCTACCAACATTTTCCTGCCTTTTAAAAACAACGTGCCGAAACTTTCCGTTTTCGGCACGTTGCTTTCTGCTGCGTTCAGCAGTTTCCGGTCATGATCTCCAAAATTTCTCTGTCTGTCTCCCGCATCCCCAGGCGGGCCATCCGGCCCACGGTGCGGATGGTGTTGTCCACGCCCTTTTTCACAATGCCCTCGCCGTCCACAAACTCGTTGTGTCCGTTGCGATACATCTCATACCCCATCAAACCGGCCTCCACCGCCATGGCGATCTTTGCCGCGCACGACGGCTTTGCCCCGTCGCACACCATACCGGAAAGGATGGCCAGCGTATTGACGATGGTGTGAGCCACCACCTCGTATCCGTCGCCGTGAAGATAGGCGATGCCCGCCGCCGCGCCGCAGCCGGCGCTGACAGCGCCGCAAAAGGCCGAAAGCCGCCCGATGCTGGTTTTTTGATGGATGGTCACCAGATTGGAAACCACAAGCGAGCGATACAGCCGTTCCCGATCCGCCTGCAGCTCCCGGGCATATTCAATCACCGGCAGACTGGCCGTCATTCCCTGATTCCCGCTTCCGGAAACGATGACCACCGGCATATCGCAGCCGCTCATTCGCGCATCGGAGCCGGCGGCGGCCGCCGCCCGGGCCCGGGTTCGCACATCGTTTCCGTGCATGGCCAGCAGCGTCCGTCCGATCTGGGCGCCCCAACGCCCCGAAAGGCCCTCCCGGGCGATGGCGCTGTTGTATTCGATCTGCCGGGCGATGACTTCCTCCACATCCCGCAAATCCACCGAATCGGCAAAATGCAAAATCCGCTCCACCGAAAGCGCACTGTAATCCGGCACGTCCGAGGCGGTCTGCTCCCGCGCAGACGCGGCGCAATTCTGGGCAAACAGGCATTGTCCGTTCTTTTCGATCCGGGTGACGTTGGTATGGAAGGTTTCGATGGTCACGCAAGCCCGGCAGCCCGCCGCCTCCGCACAAACATCAATGAAAAAAACCTTGTCGCCGTCGGCGGGCGCCACCTCGATGCGGTGACTCTCACGATAGGCGCGGATGCGCTCCCGCTGCCGCTCGTCCACATGAGCGATGACCTGAAGCTGCCGGTCGGCTTTTCCCGCCACAATGCCGGCGGCGGCCGCCGCCTCGATGCCCCGCATCCCGCCGGTATTAGGAACCACCACGCTTTTTACATTTTTGATGATGTTTCCGCTGGCTGTTACACGGCAGGTTTCAGGCAGCACGCCCAGCACCTCCCGCGCCTTTGCCGCGGCATAGGCGATGGCGATGGGCTCGGTACAGCCGGTAGCGGGGA
>JAFZPW010000101.1 GCA_017552495.1 Clostridia bacterium
GGCAAAGTGCCCGACACCATGGAAGCGCTCCTCTCCCTGCCCGGCATCGGCCGCAAAACGGCCAACCTGATCCTCTCGGACATTTACGGCCAGCCCGCCATTGTCGCGGACACCCATTGTATCCGTATCAGCGGCAAGCTGGGACTCACTCCAAAGGATTGCGGAAAAGACCCTTATAAAGTGGAAATGGCGCTGAAAAAAGTGGTGGAGCCGAACGAACAGGCCAGCCTCTGCCATCGCTTCGTCCACTTTGGCAGGGACGTCTGCACGGCCCGCAATCCGCAATGCGGCATCTGTCCGCTGAAGCACCTGTGCAGCGACGCAAAACGCAGGGAATCTGCTCGCTGACCTTGCAGGTACTACAATGAAGATAAGCGGCATTGATTATTTAGGGCTTGACCGCGTACTGAAGCGCGGGAGCGGCAAAATCCTTGCGGAACAGGCGGATGCGCTTTTGGTTTACGACAGGATCAGCGGCGCTTATTTGCTGGCTTGCAGCGACATGACGGCCGGCATTTCGCTGCTCGACCGTTATGCCGGTCAAGACTGTGATCTGCTGATGGTTTCAAATCATGCTCTCGGAAACGCCGCCTTTGAACGATACGGCTTCTCTGAAAAACTGGTGTGTTATCAGGTTGCCTATTACGGTCAAAAACCGCCGCTTGACGCGAGATTGACAGTCAGAACGGCGGATGAAACCGATTTTGCAATGCTTTCGGAAACCTATCGGCTGATCCGTGCAGAGGAGCTCGAAATGGTTATCAAAAGAAAATCCATTTTGCTGGGATATCATGAGGGACGTCTGGTCGGCTTTATCGGAGAGCATCTGGAAGGAAGCATGGGGCTCCTTTATGTTTTTCCAGAACACCGGCGCAAAGGCTTCGGCACCGCACTTCAGGCCCATTTCATGGCAAAGACGATGGAGAGCGGCTGGATTCCTTTCGGCCAGGTGGAAAAGGACAATCAAAGCTCACTCAGAATGCAAAACAAACTCGGGATGACACGCTCTGACAATCTGATGGTCTGGATGTGGAAGTAGCGCGGGCCATCCAGTCAAAAAACGCAATCCAAGAAGGTGACGGATACAGTTCCGTCACCTTCTTGCTGTAAGGCTTCCGTTTTTGCGGCTTGTTCTTTAGTTTTCCAGTCTTCCGGTATCAAAGGCGGGGTTGAAAGCATAAAAATTGCGGCTGTCGAGATTTTCCTGCACAGTGCGAAGGGCTTCGCCGAACCGCTGAAAATGGACGATCTCCCGTTCCCGCAAAAAGCGGATTGGTTCCAGAATATCGGGATCGTCTACCAGGCGCAGGATGTTGTCGTAAGTGGTGCGTGCTTTTTGCTCGGCGGCCATATCCTCAGTCAGATCGGTGATGGGATCGCCCTTGGATTGAAAATAGGTGGCGGAAAACGGCACGCCGGAGGCCGAAACGGGATAGATGCCAAGGGTATGATCCACAAAATAATCGGCAAAGCCCTGCTCTTTGATCTCTTCCATGGAAAGATCCCGCGTAAGCTGATGGATGATAGCGGATATCATCTCCATATGGGCCAATTCTTCCGTACCGATATCCGTAAGCATGCCAGAAACATTTCGATACGGCATGGCGTAGCGTTGGTTCAAATATCGCATGGATGCCGCCAGTTCGCCGTCGGGTCCGCCAAGTTGCGAAATGATGATCTTGGCGGCACGAGCATCGGTGCTGCGGATCTTTACGGGGAATTGCAGTCTTCGTTCATAGCTCCACATGGTCAAACCTCCGTTTCCCAGGGCCAGGGCTGAGCGACCCAATCCCACATTTCGCCGTCGGGCACATTCTCGGCGCACAAGGGACCGTAATTGGCCACATAATAGTCCTTTGCGGCCTCATAGGCATCCCTTGCCTGCCGATACGCGCTCAGCGCCTGCGCGTCTGCGGGGTGGGTATCCAGATATTCAATGAGTTCCTGCAGGACAAAGCCGGTCTCCGACACCGCCCGCAGCGCTTCCCATGTTCCGTTCATCCGCACCGCACCCCCTCAAAGGGCAGATCCAGCACGGGAAACAGCGTTCCGCGGCACAAGGCGCGGCACGCGCCGTAAGTCTCGCCCCAATCCTGCATGGGAACGTATGCCATGGCAAGCGGGAGCCGTCCCATCTCCCCGCTGTATTCCCTCAGCGGCGCCGGAACACCGGCTCCGGCAACGTCGGTAAAGGCGGCGGCACGGGGTCGGGACACCGTGTTCATGGGACGCCGCATCCGCATATTCGTCATAGGTCTGTTCAAACAGAAATCTCCTTTCTTCCGGGTCTCTGCCCCAATCTATGCCGGGCAGGACGGTGATGTGCAAACGGAAAAAGCCGTCGGCATTGCCGACGGCTTTTGTAATGGCATTATGCTTTACAGTTCTTCCAATTCCGTTATCCACGCGGTTTTGAACGCGTCAGACGGCATTCTCCATGCGCCCCGGGGCGAAAGGCTCAGCGGCCCCACCATAGGCCCGTCCGGCATACAGGAGCGTTTATATTGCTGGCTCAAAAAGCGGCGGTAACAATTCTTCATCCAGTGCAGAATCGTCGCTCTGTCATATTCGTTTGCAAAGGCATAACAGGCCAGCCGCAGGATCTTGCGCGGAGCAAAGCCCCAGCGCAGGATATAATAAAGGAAGAAATCGTGCAGTTCATAGGGACCCACCAGATCCTCGGTCTTTTGGGCGATCCGCCCCTCTTTGGGCGGGAGCAACTCGGGGGAAACCGGCGTGTCCAGAATATCCAGCAAAACCTCCCGCAGCGGCGCGCTGCCACAGGTATCCGCATACCAGCGGACGATCTTGCGAATCTGGGTTTTGGGAATGCCCGCGTTGACGCCATACATGCTCATATGGTCGCCGTTGTAGGTGGCCC
>JAFZPW010000102.1 GCA_017552495.1 Clostridia bacterium
GAGGACCGGGATGGACGAACCTCTGGTGCACCAGTTGTTCCGCCAGGAGCACAGCTGGGTAGCTATGTTCGGACAGGATAAACGCTGAAGGCATCTAAGCGTGAAACCAACTCTAAGATGAGACTTCCCATCCGAAAGGAGTAAGGCCCCACGAAGACTACGTGGTAGATAGGCGGGAGATGTAAGTTCAGTAATGGATTGAGTCGACCCGTACTAATAGGCCGAGGGCTTGACCTAACGCGAATCGTTATGGCCAACCTCAACAATCTGTTCCTTTCCTTCGTTTTTCTCCTTCAGTTTTCAATGTGCTGGGGCACAAAGTAGGTGTTGATTACGGTGAGGGTCCACCCGTTCCCATTTCGAACACGGTAGTTAAGCTCACATGTGCTGACAATACTTGGCTGGCGACGGCCCGGGAAGATAAGTAACGCCTACACAAACGCGGAGCCCGTTTTGAACGGGCTTTGCTATTTGCCTCCTTAGCTCAATCGGTAGAGCACGCGGCTGTTAACCGCGGTGTCGTAGGTTCGAGTCCTACAGGAGGCGCCATCAAAGAAACCTCTTTTGTCTACCAAGGCAAAAGAGGTTTTCTTCTTGATTAGCAGGTGCGGTCATGGTATAATACTGACAATCGGTATTTGAGGAGAAAAGATATGATTTGCTTTTTGACCAGCAGGATAGATGCTCCTGAAACGGGAGAGTTGAATCCCGCCAATCATTTTATCGATGAACTGCGTATACGCTTTCCGGATCGCTGTCGAGCGCTGGATATCTGTTCAAATCCTGACGGATGGGATCAGACAGACTTTTACGCATCGCTGACAAAAAAAATGTTTGAAGAAGCGGGATTCTCCTTTGAGCGTTTTTGCACCCTGGACAGCCGAAACGAAAAGCAGGCTGAAGATCTTGTGCGGGAATCAAATCTGCTGATCCTTTCAGGCGGACACGTGCCGACGCAGAATCTATTTTTCAAAAAGATACGTCTTCGGGAATTGTTGAAAGAATACAGCGGCGTCGTCATTGGAATAAGTGCCGGAAGCATGAACAGCGCGGACGTCGTATATTCGCAGCCAGAAAAAGAAGGCGAAGCGGTGGATCCCGCCTACCGAAGATTCCTGACCGGACTGAATCTGACGAAAACAAATCTTTTGCCTCATTATCAAGAAAACAAGGATGATATTTTGGATGGATTGAGGATTTATGATGACATCGCCTGTCCTGACAGTATGGGAAAATCCTTTTTTGCCATTCCGGACGGAAGCTATCTATTTATCAATGACAGCAAGGAAGAACTGCGCGGAGAAGCATACATGGTGAAAGACGGAATTATTTCCCGGATATCCTATCCCGGTGACGTTGTCTCCATTTGACCGATACGCGTCTGTTGCGGCGTTCATCGTTGCCTTTTACGCGGACTTTCTATCGTTTCGTACCTCTTACGCGCTCTACACATCAAAGAAACCTCTCTTGTTTACCGGGACAAGAGAGGTTTTTGTTGTATGGTTGGAGTAGTTATATAACCGCTTTCTTAAGCATAGCAAGAAGTCCATCAGAAAAGGCTGGGTGTTCGCAGGTAAAATTACGAATCTCGACTTGTTTCGTGAGGTTGTAAAGCAAATTGATCATTTTGGCAATATCTTGGGTTGCTATTGAAAAAACCTCCGCCTTACGAGTATAACTGCAATCTGTTTTTTCCAATATTTCCAGTGTTTTTCCTGAATCGTCAACACAGATAGTGCAATGGCAATATTCATTCTGAACCGCTTGAGGAGAGTCTGAAAAAATGACAGAACCGTTTTGCAGCACGATCAGTTTGGTACAAAGCCTTTTTAGTTCTGATATATCATGTGATGACAATCGCCTTTGAGAACTCCCAACATTTGCTGCATCAATGAGGTCTTGCCGGATCCATTTGGGCCTATCAAAGCAACAATTTTCCCTTCTTCAACAGACAAACTTATATTGCGATTAGCCTGTATGCCAGTAGGATATGCTTTCGAAACATTTTTTACTTCAACCACTTTGTTTGTGCGCCTTCCTATGCTTCTTTATCTTGCAATTTACCACATACGGCAACAAAGAGGATCGCCGTGGCCTTCTGTTTGGATGGAGTGGGCGTTGCGCCCCTCCTGGCATTTCTTTTGCCGTCAGTTGGTGATCTTCGTCCAGTCCTCGCTGGGGCGCTCACCCGTGTACTCATGGCTGTTGGCCGCCTCAATAATCTCGTAGTAGTACCATGCATTGGCGTCGGTATTATCCGTGAAGTTCTTGAAGCTGCCCAGCGTGCTGTTGGCATCGATGCCGCGATTGAGGATACGATTGATAATGGCTACCGCCTCAGCTCTTATGATCAGCCTGTCGGGACGGAAGGTACCATCCTCATAACCGTTGATCCAGCCATAGGCAGAAGCCGTCATGATGCTCTCGTAGGCCCAATGGCTGCTGCTCACATCGGTGAAACTGTTGGATATTGGCGCAGGATCGAAGAATCGAACAAGGATCGTCACGAATTCCGCTCGCGTGATCGACTTCTCGCCGCCGAAGGTGCCGTCGGGATAGCCGGCGACGTATCCGCCCTTCGCCATGGAGGAAACATAGGTATTGTACCATTTGCCGCTGTCCACGTCGGAGAAGCTGTTCGCCGTTGCGTTGATTTCACGTTTTCTGGCATCGGTGAGCAGGCGGTAAATCATCGTGGCGCTCTCGGCACGGGTGATGTTCCTATTCGGGCCAAAAGTGCCGTCGGGATAGCCCGCAATAAACGCAATATGATTCGCGTAATTCAGATACGGGCTGGGCGTGGGCCGCAGATCGTTTTCCTCCCAACCCGCATAAACCGTCTTGTCGCCGTCCATTTTGACAGAGGTAATTTTGTCCGTCAGCGCCGCGTCGGAATACCAGCCGTCAAAGGTATAGCCCGCGCGGGTGGGCGTGACGGTAAGATTGACCGTTGTGCCGCTGTTATGCTTGGTAGAAGCAATCGCGCTGCCGCCGTTTGTTTCATAGGTCAGCGTGTACTGCATGACGATGTCGCCGCCGGAGCCAGTCTTTTTCCACTTCGCGTAAAGGGTAATATCTCCCGTGCTGTCCTGCGGGATTTCCGTTACGACGCTTCCGCGGAACTCGGCGTTGTCGTACCAGCCGTCGAAGGTATAGCCCGTCGGCCCACCCGTTAAAGGAGCCAATGCGAGCGGCGTGTCGGCAATCGTATAGGTTGCCGGGTTGCTGTTTGTCGCTCCGTTCACGTTGTTGTAGGTGATGCTGTAGGTATTCACCACCGTCAGCTTCGCGTCCTGAAATTCGCTGGCGTAGTCGGTCATATAATCGCCGTTGTACTGCTCGGAGAAGAGCTTGATGGTGTAGTCGCCGACCGTAAGACCGTCGGGAAGCGTTATCGTCACATCGCCGTCCGCGCTTGTCGGCTGCGTCAGCCTGCCGTAGTAGAGGGCGTTTCCGTCCTCGTCCGCGAGGATGGCGGAAATCCAATCGTTGGGCGCTTCGTCGGTCTTGACCGTCGCGTCGGTGTATGCAAACGTCAGCGTTTCGCCGGGCTTCCCGGAGATCGGGGACTTGTCCGTCACCTCAAACTGACGGCCCGTGTCCTTGAGCGTCAGTTTCCATTCATTTCCGGTATAGGGCTGAATTTCAAAAATTGCGCCGGCGGCTTCGCCGCCATTACCGCCGCCTGCGGCGGCAGATGTGAAGAGGACTGAGTCCAGATTTAAATTAAAAGCGGGACGAGCCGCATAATAGCGGTAGACGTAGTGGATGCTGTTCACGTAGCCTTGAGTGGTGACCACGCCCGTGACGTGAATGATGTTAGCGTAAGGAGAACGGAGCCTCCACGCGCCCGCGCTGACGCCGTCATCAAATGACGCCGTCAGCCCGGGAGCATAGTTATAATTTCCTACATAATTCGCAAGCTCTCGCACAGACAGGAAAAACACTTTATCCGCGGTCGTCAGGCCGCTTTCGCCCCACCAAATGTCATACAAACTACCCTCTGCACTGTCCGTCTTGTCCACGCCCAGCATGGCAGCCTGCTCCGTCGGGGTAAAGTTTGACTTATTGGACGCAAACGTACTGCACCACGCCTGTGCGTCGCTGTTCCGCCAATCATTCGGCTTTGTCTGCCCGTCGTCATCGTCGTAATCCCATGCGGCTTCAAACTGAACGCCGCTGGCCAACAGATACTCCGAAAGCAGGAACGCGCCCGCCGTCTTTCCGTCGTTGGCCTTCTCCGCGTCCAGCACCCGCCATTGGATGGGCGATTTATCCTCCCCATCCCCGTTCACGCCAAAATAGACGTAGGAATTGGGCGTGTAATACTTCCCTTCATAGGTCGTTCCTTCATAGGTCGTTTTCTCTTCCGGGCCGACGATCCCGCCTGTGCCAAGTTGGATGGTCTTGCCGCCGGTGTTCTCCGCCGCCTGCGCCGTCTGGCTCACGACAGGGGCAATGCCCATTACCAGCGCCAGCGCCAGAAAAATGCTCAACAGTCTTTTTGCTTTGGGCTTCATAAAAATTTCTCTTTCCTTTCAAATAGATGCTCTTGTTTCAAACAGGTTCCGGGCGCGGGTCGTCCCACCTGAAATAGTGGGAGCAGTTCGCAAAAACCACCTCCGTTCATGCAAAAAAGCGCATGGCATTTTGCTTTGGGACATAAAATGTATACATAAAATGTATATAACAATTATATCGTACTACTATTTATATTTCAAGCCATAAATTAAAAAAATATATAAATTTATTTTTTGAAAGTCACAAACAGTAAAACAATGTTGTTTGTTGCGTGCAATGCCGCTGGAAGCGGGATCGGCAAGCGGGGCAAGTGCGGACACACTTGCCGTTTTTACACCGCGAAAACGCTTGTTGGGGAACCTCCCCAAACCCTCGTCGGCGCAAGCTCTGTATCGTTCGCTTCCGGCCAGGGCCGAAAGCTCATTCACGCCGCTGCGCCTCCTCTCCCCACGCAACCCGCTTCGCTGGGCTTGCGCGGGGGCCCCACCCTGGGACAAATTGTCTTAAAGGTTTTTGTAAGCGTCACAGGGCTACCGCTCCTGTTCCTTGTTCCGCTGGCCGCCCGTGGCGCCCAGCAGATGGTCAATGTTCGTTTTGACGGTCGCGGCCTCCCGCATGGCCTTTTGCGCGGTGTGGTATTCCTCATAGAGCGCCTTTTTCGCGGCGGCGAGGCGGCGGCCTTTCAGCCATTGGAAGAAGTTGACCAAACTGGCCTTATCTTCCTTCATCATAGACATACGGGTATTTGCCGCCCTCCAGAGGACGGTTGCGCCAGGCCTCAATGTGGACATACGCTTTTTTGTTCAGCTCACTGATGGTGGACGGAGACACTTTGCTCCCCCACAGGGCCTCCGTAATATCCTCTACGCGGCGCACGGAGACGCCGGCCAGATACATCTCAATGAGCGCTTCTTCCACGCTGCTTTCTCTGCACCACTAGCGCTCGATGATGGCGGTCTCGAAGGTCACACCTTTCAGCCGCGGCATGTGCAGCGCCACGTCGCCGCTGGTCGTCGCAAGTTGACCGCTGCGATAGCCATGGCGGGCCTCGCTGCGCTCGTAGCGGGCCGCCTGCGTGAGCTGATCCGCTTCTTTCTCCAACAGTTTGTTCAGCGTTTCCTCTACGCTGCCGCGGACCAATTCCTTGATCTGTCCTCGTTATGCTGTACGATCTTTTCGGACATGGTTTGTTTTCTCCTTTCAGAATGGTGTGTCGCAGCTTCATTCTAACAGAGTCTGCAAACCGTGTCTTTCTCTTTATTCGAATTTGCGCAACTTATTGTACCTTATCGCGTGATCCTTGATTTGATCGCGATCCGCTGCAAAGCGGTTTCGTATTACGTACAAACCGGCCGATATACCCGTTTCGGATCATCGCATAGGAAACTTATCCGGGAAGAACGCTTCGGGTGTTGCATTTGCAAACTAAAAAAATAAAATGCAATATATACTTGACAAAAGCAAAAGATAATGGTATTGTATAGGCGCGAGGTGAGAGCAGATGAGAAATCTCAAAATGAAATTCCGCCGGATCGAACTGGAGATGTCCCAGACCGAGCTGGCGCGGCGTGCCGGTGTGACGCGGCAGACCATCGGCATGATCGAGGCGGGGGAGTTTAATCCTTCCATCAAGCTGTGCGTCGCCATCTGCCGGGCGCTGGGGTGTACCCTCAATGATATTTTTTGGGAGGAACATGAAGATGAAAAAGTGGAAAAGTAATTTGGACGAAATGCAGGAGCAGAAATTGCTCAAAATTGAGCACAACGGCTGCTGGATCGCCTTCTGGGGCCTTTTGATCGTCATTTTGGCGCAGGTTGCCTTTACGCCCACGGGGCAATACGCGAATCTGCTGCGGATCCTGGCCGGCGAGTGGATCGTTTTTATCGCGCTGACCTTTTATATGCTGTTTGCCTGTGTTAAAAACGGCATTTGGGATCGGAGACTTCATCCCGACCGCAAAACCAATCTGCTGTGCGCCCTTCTGGCGGCCGTGGCGGTGGCGGTGTTTGAATTTTTCTATACGTATTTCCATTTTCACAAGCTTGGCCCTTCGCTGGCAGCGACCGGAGTGATCGCGCTGTTCACCTTTGCGTTTTGCTATGCGACGCTGCTTGTGGCGGCAAAGGTCACCAAAAAGCAGCAGGAAAAGCTGGAGGAAGAGCCGGAAGACGAGACCGAAACGTAACCATCTTTGATGTCACAGAGAAACGAGGAAAAAATTATGATTCTGCAATTTCAAAACATCCATAAGTCCTTTGGGGAAAAGACGGTGCTGAAGGACGTTTCCTTTCTCGCCGAGAGCGGGAAGGCCTTCGGCTTGCTGGGCCGGAACGGCGCGGGCAAAACGACCTCGATCCGCATTTTGATGAACGTTTTTCCCGCCGACAGCGGGCAGGTGCTGCTGGACGGCAAGCCCATCGACTACAAGAAAATCGGAATAGGTTATCTCCCCGAGGAGCGGGGCCTGTATCCCAAAAAGAAGATCATGGATCAGCTTGTGTATTTTGCGGAGCTCAAGGGTATGAGCCGCAAGGCGGCGGTGGCTTCGGTGGACCATTGGCTGGATCGGCTGGGGATGAGCGAATACCGGGGCAAGCGGCTGGATACCCTCTCCAAGGGCAACCAGCAGAAAATTCAGTTGGTGACGGCGCTGGCACATGATCCGGACATCGTCATTCTGGACGAACCCTTTTCCGGCCTTGATCCGGTAAACGCCATGCTGCTGAAGGACGTGGTGAAGGAGCAGATCGCCAAGGGCAAGATCGTCCTGTTTTCCAGTCATCAGATGAGTTATATCGAGGAGTTCTGCGACAGCATCGCCATCATCCACGAGGGAAGGGTGGCTCTGTCCGGCGATCTGCACGACATCAAGCGCCGATATCTCCGCGACCGGCTGGTGATCCGCACCATCGACCCGCAGCCCATCCGGGCGGCCTTTGGCGACGCCTGCACCGCGACCGACGGCGGCGCGCTTTTGCTGCGGATGGGCGATCCGCAGGAGAAGCGGACGGTGATGAAGCGACTGGTGGAGCAATATGATATCGACGAGATCAAGGTGTTTGAGCCGTCGCTCAACGATATTTTTGTGGAATACGCCGGAAAACAGGACGAGGAGGAAAAACGGGCATGAGACAGTTTGGAAAAATCCTGAAATTTGAACTGAACGGATATTTGAAAAATAAAGTGTTTGTGGGCGTGACCCTGTTTTTGGTGCTGGCCATCGCCATGGTGATGTTTTTGCCGAACATTCGCGGGCTGCTGCATTCCGAAAAAGAGGCGTCCGGCAGCGCGGCAGCGCGGCCCGTCATGCTGCTCTACGCCCGGGACGGCGCGGTTGCTTCTGACGTGCAGACGGCTTTTGCGGCGGCCTTTGCGGACTACGATGTGCAAACGGCGCAGGGCACGGAGGAGGACGTGAAAACCTTTGTCAAGACGGGCGCCGCCGAATGCGCCTTTGCGCTGGACGGCCTTTTGTCTTATACTTATTACGTCAATGATTTGGGACAGTATGATTTCAACTGTGACACTGCGGAGACCGTTTTACAGGAGCTGAGCCGGGCATCTGCCATGGTGCAGGCAGGGTTGAGCCCCGCGCAGACGGGCGAGATCCTGTCGGCTCGGGTGACGGGGCGGACGGAAACGCTGGGCAAGGATCGGGGCGTGACCTTCTTATACACCTATATCATGATTTTTGCCCTGTATATGGTCATCATGCTCTATGGACAGATGGTGGCCACCAATGTGGCCACCGAGAAGAGTTCCCGGGCCATGGAGGTGCTGATTACCAGCGCCAAGCCCGTGAGCATGATGTTCGGCAAGGTGCTGGCCTCGTGTCTGGCGGGGCTGGGGCAGCTTGTGGCGGTCTTTGGCACGGCGCTGGTGCTCTATCGGGTCAACAAGGCCGCCTGGGGCGAAAATCCCGTTATTTCCTATCTCTTTGATATCCCCACAGGGCTGTTTGTCTATTTGCTGGTGTTTTTTGTGCTGGGCTTTCTGCTGTATGCCTTCTTGTACGGAGCCATCGGCTCCACCGCCTCGAAGCTGGAGGACATCAACACCTCGGTGATGCCCGTCACCTTCCTGTTTATCGCCGCCTTTATCGTGGTGGCGTTCTCTGTGATGGGGGCGTCCTCGGTGGATTCGACGCTGATGAAGGTCTGTTCTTTCCTTCCCTTCTCTTCGCCCATGGCGATGTTTGCGCGAATCTGCATGAGCGAGGTGCCCGCGCATGAAATTGCTCTTTCCATCGGCCTTTTGGCGGCCGCCGTGGTCTTCATCGGCGTGCTGGCTGCCAAGATTTATCGCGTGGGCGTGCTGCTCTACGGTACGACGCCCAAGATCGGCGAGGTGGTCAAGGCCGCGTGGAAGGCATAAAAAGACAAAAGGGAGAAAACGGATACATGAAAAAAGGAAAGAAAAGTGCAAAGGAAATCCTGCTCATCGCGGCGCACATGCTGATCGGAGGCGTGGTGGGAGCGGCGGTGATGCTGCTGTACGTCCGCATCCGCCCCGCCGGCGGGACGCTACCCGAATTGCTGTTGGTTCTGGGGATGCTGCTTCTGGTGTATATCCTGCAGGTCCCCATCCACGAGGCGGGGCATCTGGTGTTCGGTCTGCTCACCGGCTATCGCTTCGTTTCTTATCGCGTCTTCAATCTGATGTGGATCCGGCAGGACGAAAAGGTGCGCTTTCGCCGCATGAATCTGGCCGGGACAGCGGGACAATGTCTGTTGGGGCCGCCGGAATGGCGGGAAGATCTGCCTTATGTACTGTATAATCTGGGCGGCGTGCTGTTTAATCTGCTGTTTGCCGCGCTCTGCTGGGCGCTTTCAGGCCTTTGCCCGCCGTTTGCGGCCTGGGTGCTGCGGATGTCCGCGCTGTGCGGTTTGTTTGTGGCGCTGGCCAACGGCATCCCCATGCGAATGGGCGGACTGGACAACGACGGAAAAAATATTTACTCCATCCGCCGCGATGCGTCTGCCAAACGGGCCTTTTGGCTGCAAATGACGATCAATGAACACACCGCCGCCGGAGTCCGCCTTCAGGATATGCCGGAGGAATGGTTTTCGCTGCCCGGCGACGAATATGCGGACAATCCCCTCGTCGCCTTTGTGGCGGTGGAGCGCGCGGCCCGGCTGGTGGAACAGCGGCGTTTCGGCGAGGCGGCGGTCCTGCAGGACCGGCTGCGCGCAAATCCCCGGCTTCCGGATTTGTTTCACGCGCTTTTGGGAAACGACCGCATTTTTTGCGAACTGATGAGCGGGCAGCGGCGCGACATCCTGGACGGGCTGCAGGACAAAAAGCAGACGGCCTTTTGGAAGGCCATGAAGCAAAATCCCGCCGTGCTGCGCACACGATACGCGCTGGCCCTGCTGGATCACCGGGACAAGGCAGAGGCGGACGGCTATCGCGCCGCATTCGACAAAGCGGCCCGCAGCTATCCGTATCCCGCAGAGATCGAAACCGAACGGGATTTGATGGCTCTGGCGCAGGAAAAGGCGCATACGCTGTAAAACGATCAAAGCGGAGCAGGAAATGCCTGCTCCGCTTCTCTTTCGCAAACGCTTATTCCGGGAACTCCCGCAGACCCTGATCCATCAGGGCGAGGAGCTCCTTTTCTTTTTCGGTGAGGGCAACGGCTGCAAACAGGTCGGGCCGCCGCTCCCGGGTGCGGCGGAGGGACTGAAGCCTGCGCCACAGGGCGATGTTCTCATGGTGTCCCGAAAGCAGCACCGCCGGAACGGGCCGCTCCCGCCAGACCTCGGGCCGGGTATATTGGGGATATTCCAGCAGGCCGGAAAAATGACTTTCATCCTCAAATCCCGCCTGCTCGGCCAGCACGCCGGGCACCATGCGGCACACCGCATCTGTCACCGCCATGGCCGCCAACTCGCCGCCGGTAAGAACAAAATCCCCGATGGACAGCTCCTCGTCTACACATTCGTCAATGAAGCGCTGATCCACGCCCTCGTAGTGGCCGCAAATCAGAATCAATCGCTCCCGCGCCAAGAACTCCTTTGCCTTTTGCTGGTCAAAGACGCTGCCTGCCGGGCTGAGCAAAACCGTGTGGACGTGGGCCTCGCTTTCTCCTTGCACGTCCTCCAGACAGCGGGCCAGCGGCTCGCACTGCATAATCATGCCCTGTCCGCCGCCATAGGGGTAATCGTCGGTGCGGCGGCGTTTGTCGGGGGAATAATCCCGAATGTGGTGACAGCGGATGTCGATGTATCCGGCCTCACGCGCCCGGCCGATGATGCTGGCGCCCAGCGCGCCGTCCACCATTTCGGGAAAGAGCGTCAGAATATCAATCCTCATTTGGCAGCATCCCTTCAATGGTGGCGACAAGCAGCCGCTTTTCTTCAAAATTCACGCCCTGATAAAAGGGCGGCGCGGCTGGGATCAGGCTCTCTCCGATCTCGCCTGTGACGCGATAGATCATGGAGGCGGGGCGCTCCAGCACTTCCGAAAGCGTGCCGATGACCTGCTGCGTGCGCGTATCGAATACGTCAAAGCCGTAAATATCCGAAAAGAGATATTCCCCCTGCTTCAGCGGGAGAGTTTCCCGCTCTGCGGTGATAGGCTTTCCCTTGAGGGGCATGGCTGCGCCGATGCTGTCCACGCCCTCCAGCGTCAGCAAAAAGAAGGCGCCGTGGCCGCGAAAGGACTTCAGCGTGTATTCCGCGCCGCCCACGGTGATGGCTTGCAGTCCACGCAGCAGGGCGGGGTCGCAATAAATCTCTGCCTTGACTTCGCCGCGGACGCCGTGGGTGTTTAAGATCCTGCCGATCTCGATGTTCATAGTTCATTCCTCCATGGGAAAAATCAGGCGTTTTGACTGAAACAATGATCACTGGCTTTCGGGACGGGAGCGCAGACGCTTTTGCAGCTCCTCCGGCGCGAGGATTTCCGAAAAGCGCGGGGCGCGGGTTTTGAGAGCCTTGAGCGCCGCGGGCGCGGGGCGTCCGCTGACGATTTCCAGCGCTTCAAGCTGCTGAAAGGCGTCGCCCTGGAAGTCCAGCCCGATGGCGGGCAGCACGGCCGCCGCAAAGCGGAAGGGCGACGATACGGAAAGCGCCACGGTTGGAGCCTTGTCCCCGGTGAGCGCCGTATAACGGTGATAGGCGTGCATGGCAACGCCGGTATGGGGATCGCACAGATATCCGCGGCCGAACCACAGCTCCCGCATCGTGTCGAAGGTGTGAGCGTCGTCGCACCAAAAGGCCAAAAGCCCCTCGTTTCTAAGACGCTGGACAAGCGCTTCGTCTACACGGAAAGCGCCCTTGCGCTCCAACTCGGCCATTCGGCGCGTTACCGGCTCGCCGTCGCCGTACAGCAAAAACAGCAGCCGCTCCAGCTCGGCGGGAACGCTTATGTCCAGGTCGGCGGTGGCAGTGCGCCGGAAGGGACGATTCCCGTCGAAAACACCGTCTTGCAACAGGGAAAACAGAGAACTGTTTTCATTGACGGCGCAGATCAGTCTGCCCACGGGCAGGCCGCATCGTTTGGCCAGCAGGCCCGCCAGCAGGCTGCCAAGCTCGCCGGTGGGTACGACAAAGTTCACTGGATCGCCCATCTCGATGGCCTCGGTGTTGAGCAGACGGGCATAAGCCCGAAAATACCAGACGATCCGCGCCGCCAGACAGGCCCATCCGGCGCCATCCACACGGCGAATCCCCTGGGCGGCCCTGTCTATGGCGATTTTGGCGTCGGCTTCGTCGGCCGTTACGCCAAATACCTGTAAAGAGTCGCCGAGCTGGGTCACCGCCTGCAGGCGTTGCAGCGGGGAGAGGCAGGCTTGCGGATAAACGCCCCAAAGCGTCATGCCCGGGGCGTGGGAAAAACTCTCCAGCGCGGCAAGCCCGGTGCTGCCGCACAGGGCGGTCAGCAGGGTTTGCGGGGGAGCTTCTTCCAATCGGGCGGCGGCTTCGGCAAGCAGAGGGGGCAGGGGAAGCAGGGCGAGATCCTCGCCCGTCCCAGTGGGGCCGTGCCACAGCTCCAGTGCCCACAGGCCGGGTCGCACCGCTTGCAGCGGCGTGATTTGCCCTTCGTCAAACTGCGGGCCATAAGCCGCCTTGCACACAGAACGCAGCGCCTCCGAAGAAAAGCCGGGAAGCAGGGCGGACAGCACCGTTTCCGCCGTGCGGGCATAGGACATGGCGGCCGTGGTCATGATGGTCTCTCGCGAAAAAGCAGGCAGCGCGCAGGGCATAAACAGCCCGCTGTCGGGGGCGTGCCCCTGCAAAACGGCCTGCGCCGCGGAAAAACGCGCCGATGCGTTTCTTGTACTGCAAAAATCCATGCAACATCCTCCTTGGATCAATGGGACGTTTTTATTCTATCAGACCTTTTCCCGTTTGTCCATCACCTGCGGGCCGAGATCAGAGGGGATTTGCGGGCGCGCGAGGCGTTTTTTTTCAAAAAGTCCCAATCTCCCAGCCGCAGCGAGAACAATCCCGTCTTGCGGGAACGGTCATTCCGTGGTATACTGGGGTCAAACCGCCCTGCGGAACATGAAGGAGGACGCTCTATGGACAAGAATCTTACGATGCTCACCGACTTTTACGAGCTGACTATGGCAAACGGCTATCTGAAAAACGGCATGGCCGACACCATCGCATATTTTGATATGTTTTTCCGTAAGATCCCAGACAAGGGCGGCTATGCCGTGATGGCCGGCGTGGAGCAGTTGGTGGATTATCTGAAAAACCTGCATTTTTCCAAAGAGGATATCGACTATCTTCGCAGCAAAAACTGCTTTTGTGAGGAATTTTTGGACTATCTGGCGAACTTCCGGTTTGCCTGTGACGTGTGGGCCGTGCCCGAAGGCGAGATCATTTTTCCCGGCGAACCCATCGTCACCGTGCGCGGCCCGGTGATCCAGGCTCAGTTCGTGGAAACCATGGTGCTGCTCACCATCAACCATCAAAGTCTCATCGCCACCAAGGCCAGCCGCATGGTGCGGGCCGCCGCAGGCCGGGCGGTGATGGAATTCGGCTCCCGCCGGGCACAGGGCGGCGACGGCGCCGTTCTGGGGGCGAGAGCGGCCTATATCGCCGGGGCCGCCGGGACCGCCTGCACCATCTGCGACCGGGAGTTCGGCGTTCCCGCTCTGGGCACCATGGCCCATAGCTGGGTGCAGATGTTTCCCACGGAGTTCGACGCCTTCAAGGCTTATGCCGAAACTTATCCCACCGCCTGCACCGTTTTGGTGGACACCTACAATGTGCTTCGTTCGGGCATCCCCAACGCCATTCGCGTGGCGAAGGAGGTGCTGGAGCCCATGGGCTTCCGTATGAAGGGCGTCCGCATCGATTCGGGCGATATCACTTATCTCAGCCGCAAGGCCCGTCAAATGCTGGACGGGGCCGGCATGGAGGATTGCAAGATCGTGGTGTCCAATTCGCTGGACGAATTTCTGGTGCGGGATCTGCTGGCGCAGGGCGCCTGCATCGACTCTTTCGGCATCGGCGAGCGGTTGATTACCTCCCGCAGCGAGCCGGTGTTCGGCGGCGTTTACAAACTGGTGGCCATCGAGGACAAAAACGGCCGGATCATTCCAAAAATCAAGATCTCGGAAAATGTGGAAAAGATCACCAACCCTCATTTCAAGCAGATCTGGCGTCTCACCGACAAAGCCGACGGCAAATACAGGGCCGACGTGCTCACGCTGCGGGACGAGGTCATCGACGACGCGCAGCCTTATCTGCTGTTTGATCCCGAGCACACCTGGAAGCGCCATCTTATCACCAATTTTACCGCCCGCCCGCTGTTGGTTCCTTTGTTTGAAAAGGGCGTGTGCGTCCACAAACCCCGCGATATCGAAGAGATCCGCGCTTTTTGCGCCTCGTGTCTGGACAAGGTCTGGGAGGAAGTGGCCCGCTTTGAAAATCCCCATCCCTATTATGTCGATCTTTCCCAGAAACTCTGGGATATCAAGCGCCGCCTGCTGGAAGAAAACAGCCGCTAATCAAGGAGGAAACCGAATATGAAAGGACAGTATGAAAAACAGTATCAGGAATACGCCCGCCTGCTGGTAGAGGTGGGTCTGAACGTGAGGAAGGGGCAGACGCTGGTGATCGCCTGCCCGGTGGACTGCGCCTGGTTTGCCCGCCTGTGCGCTGGAGCAGCCTATGACGTGGGCTGCCGCGAGGTGGTGATGAACTGGCGGGACGACGTCCTCACCCGGATGAAATATCTGAAGGCCGAAAACGACGTATTCGACGCCATTCCCACCTGGCAATCCCATTTCTTCAACGATTACGCCGCTCAGGGCGCCGCATATCTGGCGATTTCCGCCACCGATCCCGAAAATCTGGCGGGCGTCGATCCCGACCGGATGGTGCGTTCCCGCAGGGCCGCGGCCCGGGGACAGGAGGTCTTTTACCGCAGACAAATGGCCAACGAGATCCCCTGGTGCGTGGCGTCCATCCCCATTCCCGCGTGGGCGAAAAAAGTCTTTCCGGGCATGAGCGAAAAGGAGGCGATGGACCGCCTGTGGGCCGCCATTTTTGAAGCGGTGCGGGTGAGCGACGAGGGCGGCGCCGTGGAACGGTGGCAGACCCATCTGGCGCTTCTCAAGGAGCGGATGGAGAAGCTCAACGCGCTGCGGTTGGAGAGCCTGCATTACGCCAACAGCCTGGGTACCGATCTGACCATTCGTCTGCCGGAGGATCATCTCTGGGCCGGGGGCAGCGCCTTTACCCCCGCGGGGCAGGAGTTTATCGCCAATATGCCCACCGAGGAGATCTTCACCGCCCCCCTGCGGGACGGGATCGACGGCGTGGTTTACGCTTCCCTGCCCCTGTGTTACGACGGCTCGCTCATCGAGCGTTTTCACATGGTGGTCAAGGCGGGCAAGATCACGGAGGTTCACGCCGAAAAGGGCGAAGACGTGCTCAAGGCCGCCGTCTCGGTGGACGAGGGC
>JAFZPW010000009.1 GCA_017552495.1 Clostridia bacterium
ATAGGTAACAAACTCCCGGTTTTGCGCCACAAAACGCGCCTCGTCAAAATAATCGGCGATGGCCTTGCAACGGCCCGGGTCGCCGGGAACAATCACATAGCGGCCCACGTCGCCCTTTTGCAGGGCAATATGCATCTGTCTTCCTTCCACGAACATCAGATTTCCTCCTCTCGGATAATGGAACAAATATGCTTTTCGATTTTCATACGAGGAAGCAGCAGCATTCTGCCGCAGCCGAGACATTTCAAGCGAATATCCATTCCCACGCGCAGCACCAGAAATTTCCCGTTGCCGCAAGGGTGCGTTTTTTTCATATTCAAAATATCTCCCATGCGGATATCCATGTCGCCACCTCGCTTCTTTCTTCCATTATACAGGAAAAACAGCATTTTACAAGTTAAACCGGAAAAAACCGGCATATAGATAGGGAAGAACAAAAAGGAGGCGCAAGGAATGCAGCAGGAACGATATTTGCCGGAGGGTTTTCATACGGTATTTTCCGAAACACAATTTGACAACCGGTCAACTGGCGATCCTTATACCGCGTGGGAGCGGGGAAGCCGGATAGACGGGATTGCGACCCTGTGTGATGAAAACAGGGCGTTGCATGTGCGATTTTGGGGTGAAAAAGGCATCATTCCGCGAGAGGAGGCCGGCCTTGGCGCGGATGTGGGGACGCTGAAAGATATTGCGGTTTTATCACGGGTTGGACAGCCCGTTTGCTTCCGTATCATCGGCAAGGAGGGCGATCACTGGATCCTTTCGCGCCGGAGCTTGCAGGAGGAAGCGCACAACTGTTTCATGAAGAATTTACGATCTGGAGCAGTGCTGGAGGCCAAAGTGACGCATCTGGAGCAATTTGGCGCGTTTGTGGACATCGGATGCGGCCTGATTTCTATGATCGGCATTGAACATATTTCGGTTTCCCGGATCCGCAGCGCAAAGCAGCGTTTTTTTGCGGGACAGGAGATTAAGGTCGCCGTTTTGCGGATTGACTGCGGCAGCGGGCGCATTGATCTGACCCATAAGGAGCTTTTGGGCACCTGGGAAGAAAATGCCGCGAAGCTTACGCCCGGCTGTGCCGTGCGAGGGATTGTACGCAGCATCAAGCGTTACGGCGCATTCATCGAACTGACCCCAAATCTTTCCGGACTTTCCGAACCTGGTCCCGGTCTGGAGGAGGAGATGCAGGTCGTGGTCTATATCCGTTCGATCCTGCCGGAAAAGATGAAGATCAAGCTGTCGGTGGCCGACAGAGGAAAAACCGACGGTGTTCGTTTCATCTGTTCAGAGGATTATCACATTTCTTCGCCGCAGCTCCGTGTGTGGCGGTATCCGCCGGAATCGTGCATCACCCGGCAAATCGAAACGGATTTTTCCGGAAACGAGCTTCTATGATGACAAAAAAGAAGCATGGCCAGCGGCCATGCTTCTTTTGCGTTTAGGATAAGATGTTGTAATCGAGAGACTTACGCAGCCTTTTTGCCGAAGATGCTCTTCAGGACAAACAGGGTCGCAATGGTCAGAACGATACCGATAATCAGGCAGATCACGGCGTTCTGCACAAAGCCCGCGATAATGTAGTTCACAAAGCTGATGCCCGCAACAGTCAGGGCATAAGGCAACTGCGTGGACACATGGTTGATGTGCTGAATCTGCGCGCCAGCAGAAGCCATGATGGTGGTATCGGAAATGGGGGAGCAGTGGTCGCCGCACACAGCGCCGGCCAAGCAGGCGGAGATACCGATAATCATGAGCGTGCTGTCGGCGGGGAAGACAGCCATCACGATGGGGATCAGGATGCCGAAGGTGCCCCAAGAGGTACCGGTGGCGAAAGCCAGAATGACAGCCACGACGAAGATAACGGCAGGCAACAGCTTGAACAGCGAGCCGGCAGCGCCTTCCATCAAGTCATGGATGAAATACTTGGCGCCCAGAGCGCCGGTAGCGGCCTTCAGAGAAACAGCCAGCGTCAGGATCGTCATCGCGGGAACCATGGAGATGAAGCCCTTGGGCACGCATTCCATCGCCTGCTTGAAGCTCATAACGCGGCGGCAGAGGAAGTAGATAACGATGAGAATCAGAGCAACCAGAGAGCCCCAGGGCAGACCAACGAAAGCGTCGGTATTGCCGAAAGCGCCAATGAAGTCGCCCTTCAGGCCGGTATCGCCCCACCAGTCGGTGCCGAAGTAACCGCCGACATAAAGCATACCAATGGTGCAGAGGATAATCAGAATGACAACGGGGAGGATCAGGTCAATAACCTTGCCCTTGGTGTTGCCCTTGACGACCTCGGAGTTCTCCAGGCCGCCCAGCTCGCCCTTTTCCTTGGCAAGCGCCTCATGCTTCGTCATGGGGCCGTAGTCAAAGTTCAGCAGAACGATGCCAATGATAAAGATGAAGGTGAGCAGAGAATAGAAGTTGTAGGGGATGGCCTTGATGAACAGCTGGATACCGCTGATGCCGGTGCCCAGATCGTCAGCCACGCCGGAAACGGCGGCAGCCCAGGAGGACACGGGGGCGATCATACAAACGGGAGCAGCGGTGGCGTCAATCAGGTAAGACAGCTTGGCGCGGGAGATCTTGTGGGAATCGGTGATCGGCATCATGACGGAACCGACGGTCAGGCAGTTGAAATAGTCGTCGATGAAGATCAGAATGCCCAGGCAGAAGGTGGCCAACTGCGCGCCGACGCGGGTCTTGATGGCTCTTTCAGCCCAACGACCGAACGCCGCAGAACCGCCGGACAGGTTAACCAGATTGACGATGATGCCCAGAAGAACCAGGAACAGGAAGATGCCGGCGTTGTCGGCAATGGCGGGAACCATGGCCTGATCGATGATGAAGTTCAGCGCGCCGACAGGCTGGAAGTTGCTGACCATCAAAGCGCCGACGACCACGCCGAGGAACAGGGAAGAATACGCTTCCTTAGTGATCAGAGCCAGAACAATGGCCAGGATGGGGGGGATGAGAGCCCAGAAGGTGTTCTCGAATTTGCTGACGCCGTCTTCTGCGAAAACAGCCACGCTCATCGCAAAGATGAGGCTGAAGCACAGAACGGCAATCAACAGCTTTTTGGCAGTTGTGCGTTTCATAAACAGACGCTCCTTTTTTTAGATTGTGCTTTATATTATACCAACTTGTTTACAATTTGTAAATACCTTTCTGTATGTTTTCACCGTCATTTTGCCGAAATCGCACCTACTTTTTTCAGCATATTTTACAAATCAACAGGAAAAGATGTAACAAACGCGTTTGTTTTCTGCTTTTTTAGACAAAATTGTTCACTGTTTTAACAAAGCGACAGCCGCAGCAACATCATCGGCGTGAAACACGGCGGAGCCCGCCACCAAAACGTCCGCTCCCGCCGCCACGGCAAGGGGAGCGGTCTGGGCGTTGATGCCGCCGTCGATCTCCAGAAGGCAGGAAAGCCCTCTCTTTCGGATCTCTTCTTTCAACGCACGCAGCTTGGGAAGCGATTCCGGCATAAACGATTGTCCGCCAAAGCCGGGCTCCACCGACATCACCAGCACCATATCGCACAGCGGGAGCAGAGCAAAGATTTCCTCAGGCTGCGTCATGGGCTTAATGGTAAGAGCGCTTTTCGCTCCCAGCTCCCGGATGTGCCGCAAAAGCGCGGGTTTATCGCCCTCTGCCTCATAATGGATGTTCAGCAGATCGGCTCCCGCCTTGTAAAAGGTGTCCAGATAGTTTTCCGGCTGCGAGATCATCAGATGGACGTCGAGAAACCCGTTTGTCGCCTTTCGCAGGGATTTGACCACCGGCACGCCGATGGAGATGTTGGGAACGAAATGACCGTCCATTACGTCCACATGAAGCCAATCGGCTCCGGCGTTCAGCACAAGTTCCACATCGCGCTGCAAATTGGCAAAATCGGCCGAGAGGATCGAAGGAGCAAGCATCGTCATGGGAAAGACCTTCTTTCTGTTGATGTAAAGCGCCATCGGCGCAGGCGCGCGCCGATGAGGGATAGGTTCATTTTAACGCAATCCTTCCGGTTTGTAAACAAAAAACACGCCGCCTTTGAAAGGCGGCGTGTCTGTATCACCCGGGAAATGCTCAGTGCGTTTCGTTATATTTTTTGATACCCATCGCCAGAAGATCCATGGCGCGCTCCAGTTTATCCTGTTTGAGGACATAAGCGATGCGGATCTCGTTTTTACCCTTGCCGGGGGTGGCATAGAAGGGAGCGCCGGGGGCAAACATCACGGTGTCACCGTTGTCGTCAAACTCCTCCAGCAGCCACTGCTGGAACTTGTCCGCATCGTCAACGGGCAGGGCGGCCATAAGATAGAAAGCGCCCTTGGGACATTCGCAGATGACGCCGGGGATTTCCTTCAGCTTGGAGACCACAGTGTCGCGGCGGCGCTTGTATTCCTCGCGAACGGCGGCAAAATACGCGGGGCCCACGTCATACAGCGCGGCGGAAGCCACCTGATCCAGCGTGGCTACGGAAAGACGGCTTTGGCAATACTTCATGGCCTCGGCCAGCAGTTCGTGGTTGCGGGTGAGGATGCAGCCAATGCGGGCGCCGCAGGCGGAGAATCGCTTGGAAACGGTGTCAATGACGATGACATTTTCGGGCGCGTCGTCAAACTGACCCATGGACTGCAACGGCTCGCCGGCATAGACGAACTCGCGATAGGCTTCGTCACCGATGATAAAGAGCTCGTGCTCTTTGGCAATGTCGCACATCATCCGCATCTCTTCGGGGGTGAGCACCACGCCGGTGGGGTTGCCGGGATTGGTGACCATAATGGCACGGGTGTGCTCGTTGATCTCGGCCTCGATGCGCTCGCGCACGGCATAGCGATAGCCCTCTTCGGGAGAGGTGGGAATGGGATGGATGGAGGCGCCGCAGGTGCGAACCATGGTGTTGTAGTTGGGATAGAAGGGCTCGGGAATCAAAATCTCGTCGCCGTCGTCCAGAATGCACTGCAAAACGATGGCCAGAGCCTCGCTGCCACCAGTGGTGACCAGGATCTCGCTCTTGTCAAAATGCATATCCAGATTGTCGTAATAACGCTGGATGGCGTCGATCATCACGGGCAGTCCAGGCGAGGGAGCATAGGCCAGAACGGGGAGCGAAAAGTTTTTCACGGCTTCAAAAAATGCGGGCGGAGTTTCCACGTCGGGCTGGCCGATGTTCAGATGATAGATTTTCTTCCCGGCCTGCTCTGCGGCCACCGCATACGGATGGAACTTCCGCATGGGAGAGAGTCCGCACTTTTTGACTTTGCTGGAGAACTTCATTGACAGCACCTCTTTGCAACATATAATAATAAAAAATTGTGCGTTTTTACAGGACATATCATAAGACATATCATAATTATCATATATCTGGAAACGGCGTTTGTCAACCGAAAAAATGCCTTTCCGCAATTTCAAATTTTTTCTAAAAATCATAAACTCCGGCATCGCCGACAGTTTTCGTTATAAGAAAACCGACGCGAAACTGCGCTTCGCGTCGGCTCCGTAATTTTGCAACTGCCGTCTGCTTTTATAAGCCCATGCGGATGATGAACGAAAGCAGCCCCACAAGAAATAGCAAATGCACCGGATAAAAGAAATAGAAGAAGTATTTGTTCTGTCGCCCGCGTTGGCCGTTGTATAAGTGCATCAAAGGAAAACTGCATGCGCCGAGAATCTCGTTCCAGTGTGCGTGTCCGATGAGAACCATTGCGCCAAGTACGGCAAAAGCAAACAAATCTCTGCCCCAGGGCTTGTCCCGCAGCAGATACATCACAATAATGAGCGCCACGCCCAGAGCTCCGTAATCGCTTTTCAGCCACATCGCCGCCAGGGCTGCTGCCGCAGCCGTCAAAACCGCCGCCAACCCACGCAACGGATGACAATCCGGCGCGTTTCCCTCAGTCAGCCAGTCCCACGCGGCTACCGCACCCAGACCCAGTGCCAGGGTAAAAAAGACATTTTGATAACTGAAGTCCCACCAGGTTCGCTGAAAGGCCAGATCAAAAGGAATTTCCGAAATCAGCGCGAACAAAGCAAGGCGCAAAAAGTATTTCCAACGGCTCCGGGTATGGAGCAGACCCTCGATCAATAAAAAGCAGAAAAGCGGAAAGGCGAGCCGTCCGATCCCACGCAGAATCATATAAAAATCTATGCTCCATATGCCTTCGCCCCAGCCAAAGCGGGTTCCACCCTGCCAGCCGGTGGGATATGCGGCATGGCCATACAGCAGCGACGCGCCAAAATGATCCAGAAACATGGTGATGATGGCGATCCATTTCAGCGCCGCAGCGCTCAAACCGCGCGGGCCTTTCACTTCTCGTAACTGTTCCATGACTGTTCCTCCGTATTTTGATGATGTCATGATCGTATCACGCTTCCGTTTGTGTGTCAACAACGACGCAACAAACGCAGCCCGGCAACAAACAGCCGGGCTGCCAAAGCATTGGTTTCTCATAACCGCGCAGGCCGTTGACCAGGGGAGCCCGCCATCTCACAATTGAAAAGCGTCAACGTCTTTCACGGGTTTCATTTCCGCACCCTTTGCGGGCTTGCGGCGAAGTGGATCATAGACAAATCTGGAACAATGTCCATCAGGGTCAACAGGGCCTTTTTTACTGCAAAGGATGGCGTTTTCACCATAGTCCTGTCCATAAAGGCAAAAGGCGCAAATCCGAGGAATCTCTTTGTCAAACAGCATACCGACACTCGCTTTCCCGCATTATTCATCATTTTTTGCTATTATACCTGTTTTTTTGGCGTCTGGCAAGTATTATGAAAAAAGAAACAGCAATCCACGCACGATCAGGGCCGCCAAACAGCCGTGAAGTATCTTTCCGGCCAAATATCTACCGCAGGAAAGACCGCTTTCCCGCAAAAACTGCACCGTTTGAAACTGTACCGAAGCGCCGCCCCATCCCAGCAAAAAGGATATGGCCGAAAGGCGAAGCGCCGGCGACAGCGTCATTCCGCATAACAGGGAGACTCCCGTAGTCATCTCCAAACTGCCCAACAGCATGGCGGAAAGCAGATTTTCCGAAGCGGGAAGCAGACCGCGGAGTAGCGCGATTACAACAGCGAAAAAAATCACATAAGCGCAAACGGTCAGAAATGCGTGAAACCCATCGGAAATCGCACGAATCAGAGCCGGAAACAAGGATATCTCTTCATGCTTTTCTGACAAGGAGATTACCTTGTCAGCACTTGTTTTTAACGAAAAAACAAGGCCAATGATGACGGCGGAAAGCAGGTGCGCCGCAAATAGAAGCAGGCCGAGTCGGCTGTCATGCAACAGTCCGGCTCCCACCGCGCTGACGGTAAAGGCGGGGCCGCAGTTGTTGCAGAACATCAGAAGCTTTGCGGCCTCCTGTCGGGTACATCGTTCCTCCCGAACGAATTGCGCGATCATTTTTGCACCAACGGGATATCCGCCGACAGCGCCCATAACCGGAATGATAAGGCATTCCCACGGCAGGTGAAACAAGCTCTGAAAGGGCGCGCCAAGGATGCGGGACAGCCCGGAGCTGGGAAAGTAGTCGCCCAGAAGCGTAGAAACGACGAAAAAGGGGAACAAAGCGGGTAAAAGAACCGTTCCGCACAGTTCAAGCGCCTGAACTGCCGCCAAAGACGCCGTCTTGCCATGCGTGAGCAGCATTACCCCAAAGCCGATCAACCCCCAAAGGGGGAGCCCGTCACTCCATTTTCTTTTCCGCAGTCTTGCAGGCATGGATCCACGCTCCCGAAGATATATTACAACGTAATGCTATTCGGCAAAGGAGGGCGTCATGCGTGAGGCCAGACAAAATCCGAGGCCCGTTTCGTCGTTTTCATGAAGCGGTTCATGCGCTTGATATCTCACAGGAGCTGTTTGGGCAAGCCATCGTTACCCTGGAAGGAACCGGAAGTGTCCGGATCGAGGGGCATCGCGGCATTCTCAGCTACGAGGACGACCAGATTCTTGTAGCGGCAAAGGATTGCGTGATCCGGTTCTGCGGAAGAGGACTGCGGCTTGCGCTGATGGATCGGGATGACATTCGCATCGTGGGCACGATTGCTTCGGTAGAATATGTGCGGGGGGACAGGAAATGACACGTTCTGTATCGGAAATGCTGCGCGGCGCAATTCAGATTCGCGTGCATGGTTCGGGCGCCGAGGCATTTTTGGAAGCCTGCGCCCGCAAAGGCGTGGTGTTTCAGGATATTTTGCGCGCATCTGACGCATCGTATACCGCGTGGGCAGCCGCCGGACATTTCCGACGGATCTTGCAGATTGGGCGGCAGTCCGGCTGCCATGTCCGCGTGATCGAAAAGCGCGGCATTCCGTTTTTTGCCAGACAGTTTCTGCGCCGCGGCGCGCTGTGGGTCGGCGCGATCCTGTGTGCGGTATTTGTGGTTTTTCTTTCCGGCAGAGTATGGACGATCCGCGTGGAGGGATGCAGTGCCACGACACAGGCCGAGATTTTAAATCTGCTGCGGCAAGCCGGAGTGAAAACGGGGGCAAAACGTTCCGAAATCTCTCTGCAAGATGTAAAAACCCATGTGATTTCAAAATGTGACAAGTTATCCTACTTTACGCTTAACTTTGTGGGGACAAACGCCGTCGCACAGGTATGGGAACGGGAAGATACGCCGGAAAAACTGGCGGAAAACGTACCGTGCAACGTCATTTCCGCGCTTTCCGGCGTAATTTTGCGGCTCCATGTGCGTATGGGGCATCCCGAGGTGAAAATTGGGGACACCATTACCGCGGGAACAACCATCGCTTCCGGCACCGTGGTCAGCGCGCTGGGGGAAACAACGCTGCTGCACGCCTCTGCGGATGCCGTACTGCGGACCTGGTATACGATCCGGGCGGCTGTGCCGGAGGAAATCCTTGCGCTTTCATCCACACAGCGGATGCACGTTAAACAGTGCTTTATCTTTGGAGAACGAAGAATTCCTTTGCAATCAATTGAAAATACAGAGGAAACATGGTATGATAAGCATATCAATCGGCGAGAACTCCGTTTACGGGAGGATTTTCGGTTTCCCATCGCGCTGGAATCCGAGATCCGGTATCCCTGTGAAACGTCCGGCGAACCGGCAACCGAAACGGCGATTTCTCCCATGTTGGAGCAGCGGATGCTTCTGCGTCTGCGGGCATCGAAGCCAGACGCCGAGATCGCGGGATACACCTTTTCCATGGAACGCAGCGGCAGCGGCGCATGGATGGGGGTGCTGCGGGCGGAATTGATCGAAACGACCGGCATATCCGTGCCGATCAGTTAGGAGAACTTACAAGTATGACAGAACAAATCATCAATGTGGAGCGCATGGAGCACATGGTCAATCTATTCGGCTCCTTTGACGAAAACATCAAGCTCTTGGAGCGGGAATACGGCGTGAACATCCTGTTCCGCGACACGGAACTCAAAATCTGCGGCGACGCGGAAAACGTCCTGTACGCCAAATCCGCCGTGGAGGCGCTGCTGCAGCTTGCCGCCCGCGGGGAACAAATCAGCCAGCAAAATGTCAATTACGTCATTTCGCTTGTCCGCGACGGACAGGAAGACAAGATCGCCCAAATGGGCAAGGACGTGATCTGCGTTACCACACGGGGCCGCCCGGTGAAGGCAAAGACCGTTGGCCAGCAGAAATATGTAGACGCCATTCAGAACAACATTGTCACGTTGGGCATCGGTCCCGCCGGCACAGGAAAGACCTATCTCGCCGTGGCCTGCGCCGTTGCCGCTTTTCGGGAAAAGACCATCAACCGCATCATTTTGACCCGCCCCGCCGTGGAAGCGGGCGAAAAACTGGGATTCTTACCCGGCGATCTGCAAAATAAAGTGGATCCGTATCTCCGCCCGCTGTACGATGCACTGTTTGATATGCTGGGGCCCGAGGCATATCAGCGCTATCTGGAACGGGGGAACATTGAGGTGGCGCCGCTGGCCTATATGCGCGGACGGACGCTGGACGATGCTTTTATTATTTTGGACGAGGCGCAGAATACCACTCCCGAGCAGATGAAAATGTTTTTGACCCGCATCGGCTTCGGCTCCAAAGCCGTCATTACCGGCGACATCACGCAGATCGACCTGCCGGACGGCAAACGCAGCGGTCTCAAAGACGCCATGCAGATCATCAAAAACATCGACGATATCGCCATTTGCACACTGGACTATCGGGACGTGGTGCGACACGAGCTGGTGAGCCGCATCATCAAAGCCTATGAATCCTACGACATGCAGCGGCAAAGCAAGGAAAAGAGGAAGTCGTATGGGAAAACTAAAGGTTGAGTTTCGCGGCGACGGCCCGGATGGCGCCAAGCGCCTGATTCGTCTTGCGGCCAAGGCTGCCTTTGCTTCCTTTGATTATTCTTTTGATGGGGAAGTGTATATCGAATTGACGGACGACAACGGGATCCGCGCCTATAACCGTGATTTTCGGGAGATCGACCGGGCCACCGACGTGCTGTCCTTTCCCCTCAATGATTTTTATCGCGGCAAGCCGATTCCCGATTATCCCCATCTGCTCGATCCCGTGACCGGTCTCCTCCCTTTGGGTGATATGGTGATCTCTCTGGAGCGGGCAGCAGCGCAGGCAAAGGAATACGGTCACAGCGCCGCACGGGAATGCGCTTATCTGACCGTTCACAGCATGCTGCATCTTCTCGGCTATGATCATGTGGACGAAGGAGCGGAAAAGGCGGTCATGCGGGCAAAGGAAGAAGCGATTCTCTCGGTAATGGGGCTCTCCCGCACAATGGATGATTAAACTCGAACGGCAGGGCGGAACGCGTCGCGCCTGCGATCAGAAAGGAATGAAACGCTTATGATTACGAAAACCGGTATTTTTTCCGTCGTCGGCCGCCCAAACGTGGGGAAATCAACCCTGACAAACGCCCTGTGCGGCAGCAAGGTGGCCATTGTATCGGACAAGCCCCAGACCACCCGCACCCGCATCACCGGGGTTTTGAACGACGGCGACTGCCAGATGATCTTTCTGGACACGCCCGGCCTGCATAAGCCCAAAACCCGTCTGGGTGATTATATGGTGAAGATAATCACCGACACGGTTACCGACGTGGACACCGTGCTTCTGCTGGCGGAGCCCGTGGCGCGAATCGGTATTCCCGAGCAGCTCCTCATTGACAAAATTAAAGAGTACGATCTTCCGGCCATTTTGGTCATCAACAAGATCGATACGGTAGAAAAGGAGACTCTGCTTTCCGTCATTGCCGCCTATACCGCGGCCCACGACTTTCAGGCTGTCGTTCCCGTCAGCGCCAAGACCGGCGACGGATTGGACATCCTGAAGCGCGAGCTGCAGGAATGCTGCTTTGAATCGCCGCAGCTCTTTCCGGACGGGATGGTTTCCGATCAACCCGAGCGCCAGTTGATTGCTGAGATCATTCGGGAAAAGTTGCTGCAAAATCTGGACAAGGAGGTTCCGCACGGAACGGCCGTCGAGATCGAGCAGATAAAAGAAGAAAACGGTGTGGAGCATGTTGCCGCCGTGATTTATTGTGAGCGCAAGAGCCATAAAGGAATCATCATTGGCAAAAACGGCGCCATGCTCAAAAAAGTCGGCGCTGCGGCTCGCCCCGAGATTGAGGCGTTGCTGGACTGCAAGGTGTTTTTACAGCTTTGGGTCAAGATTAAGGAGGATTGGCGCAACAATCCGGCGCAGATCCGCAATTTCGGTTATTCCGAAGAAGGATAAGCCGGAAAAACCTCCCATCGTTATCTGAAGCCATCCGGTTTATCCTAAATACGGGGTGACGAAGCATGAAAGATTTGCGATGGGAATTGTTTCAAAAAACCGGGTTGCCGCAGGCCTATTGTTATTACGTGCGATCCAAACGGGGAGAACGGGATGTATCAGACGATCAACGGATTGACCATCCGAAGCGTGGATTATAAAGAGGCGGACAAGATACTGACCGTCCTAACAGAGGATCGGGGACGGCTCACCGTCAAGGCGCGGGGCGTCCGCCGAAAGGGAAGCCGTTTGAAGGCGTCGGCGCAGCTCTTTGCCTTTTCCCGCATGACGCTGTATGAAAACAACGGCCGCTGCACCCTGCAGGAGGCCGAGGTTTTGCAACCCTTTACCGGTCTGCAACGGGATATCGCCGCGCTTTCTCTCGCCTCGTATCTGGCGGAGGTGCTGGCCACTGAAGCCGAGGACGCACCTGTGGACAACGAGGTTCAGCGTTTGGCGCTTAATTGCCTCTACGGCCTGTCCAGCGCACTTGCGCCGGAAGCGGTCATCAAGGCGGCTTTTGAACTGCGGTACATGGCCATGGCGGGGTATGCTCCCGCACTTCACGCCTGCGCCGTCTGTGGAAAAGAAACGCCGGAGCATCCGGCAGTTGCGCTGGAGGCTGGAATTCTGCACTGCAAAAACTGTGCGCTTCCAGGCTTTTCCGGGCGGCAGCTTTCCCTGACGCCGGCGGCGCTTGCGGCCGCCCGCTATCTGCTGGCGTGCGACCTGAAAAAACTGTTTTCCTTCCAGCTTCCGGAGGAGGATCTCCGGCGGCTTGGTATTTTTACGGAGGTCTATCTGCTTTCTTGTATGGAGCGGAACTTCCGAACGCTTGATTTTTATAAAACCGTAGGTGAAACCATATGACATTACAGGAAAAATCTTATTACACCATTGAACTGCCGAAAATTCTGGCGCTTTTGGCGCAAGAGGCGGCCACGGGGCCCGCAAAGGAACTTTGCCTTGCACTGCGCCCCTCCGATTCTCTTACCGAATGCGAAAAACTCCAGCAGGAAACCGAAGACGCTGTTCGTCTGATCGGTTTACAAGGCAGCCCCGCTTTTTCCGGCATCAAGGACGTTTCCGCCGCGCTGGAACGTGCGGAAAAGGGCGGTTTCCTCAATCCGGTGGAACTGCTTTCCGTGGGCGCCATGCTGCGCGCCGCCCGGCTGACAAAATCCTATCGGGAAGAACGCCGGGAACAGGAAACCTCGCTGGACGAATATTTCTTTCTGCTCTCGGGCAACAAGTTTTTGGAGGAAAAGATCGAGAACGCCATCGTATCGGAGGAAGAGATTTCCGATCACGCCAGCGACGCGCTGTATCAGATCCGCCGTCAGATCCGCACGGCAGCCTCCAAGGTGCGGGATGTTTTGGCAAAAATTACATCGACCCAAAGCAAAATCCTCCAGGATTCCATCATCACCCAGCGCAACGGCCGCTTCGTCGTGCCCGTCAAAGCGGAATACCGGGGCAGCATGCCGGGTATGGTCCATGACACCAGTTCCAGCGGCGCAACGCTTTTCATTGAGCCGGCTGCCGTCGTGGAACTGAATAACAACATCCGCATTCTGCAGGGCAAGGAGCAGGCTGAGATCGAACGAATCCTGGCCGAGCTTTCCGCCGATACCGCTCAGTTTGCCGGCGCCATCCGGCGGGATTACGAACTTTTGTGCAAGCTGGATTTCGTCTTTGCCCGGGGCAAACTGGCCTATCAGATGAAGGCCATGCGGCCCGTTTTGCTGGAAAAGGGAAGGACGGAAATCAACCGCGCCCGCCATCCGCTGCTCAATAAAGACTCGGCTGTGCCCATTTCCTTCCGTATTGGCGGCGAGACCGACACCGTTATCATCACCGGCCCCAACACCGGCGGCAAGACGGTGGGCATCAAGACGCTGGGACTGCTCACCGCCATGGCCCAATGTGGGCTGCAAATTCCAGCAGGCGACGGAAGCCGCATTGTGATTTTTAAGAATATTTTGGCCGACATCGGTGACGAGCAAAGCATCGAGCAGTCGCTTTCCACGTTTTCCAGTCATATGCGCACCATTGTGGATATTCTGGAGACAGCCGACGATCAGACGCTGGTGCTACTGGACGAGTTGGGCGCGGGCACCGACCCGGTGGAGGGCGCGGCGTTGGCGCGCGCCATCATCGAGGAGCTGCGCGGCCAGGGCTGTACCGTGGCCGCCACCACCCATTATGCCGAGTTGAAGATCTATGGTCTGGAAACGCCTAGCGTGGAAAACGCCTCCTGCGAGTTCGACGTGCAGACCCTCAAGCCTACTTACCGACTGATTTTCGGGATCCCCGGAAAATCCAACGCCTTTGCCATTTCCCAGCGGCTTGGGCTGGATACGCGAATCATCGAAACGGCCAGCGCCCTCATCGCCACAGAAGACAAGCGTTTTGAAGATGTCATTACCAAACTGGAGGAAAAGCGCCAAGCGCTGGAAAGCCGCATCGCCACCGCCGAAAAGCAGCAGCGTGACGCCGAAGCGGCAAACAAGCGGGCGCAAGAGCGCCTTGCCACGCTGGAGGACGAGCGGGAAAAACTGGTGCAGGATGCCAAGCTGAAGGCAAAATCCATTTTGGATAACGCCCGCGCCGCCAGCGAAATGGCGTTGGAGGAGGCAAGAAAGGTCAAACAGGATGCCTCTGACGGCAAGGAAGTCAATCTTGCCGCGGCCCGTGCCATTCTTCGCGGAACACTCTCTGAAGCGGAAAAGGAGGCGGCCTCCCAGCGGGCCGAGCGCAAGGCCATGCCGCTGCCGCGTCCGCTGAAAGCGGGAGATTCGGTGGAGATCGTATCCACCCGCACAAAAGCCACCGTTCTGGAAACGCCAAAGCCCGGTGAAAAGGCGAAGGTGCAGGCCGGTATCCTGAAGATTCAGGTGGAACAGAGCGATCTCCAGCTTTTGGAGTTTGAACAGGTGAAGCAGGAAGCGCCGCGCAGCGGCGGTGTTCGGCTCAAAGCGCCGGCCCAATTCACCACCGAACTGGATCTTCGGGGCGAGAGCGGCGACGAAGCGATTTTGGAACTGGATCGTTTTCTGGACAGTGCGGTGCGCCTCCATATGGAAACGGTGCGTATTATCCACGGAAAGGGAACCGGCGTTTTGCGGCAGCGGGTGCAAACGCACCTCAAGCGGCATTCGCAGGTCAAAAATTTCCGTTTGGGCGTTTACGGCGAAGGGGAAGACGGCGTGACCATCGTGACGCTGAAGAAGTAACCGCGATGAATTGATTGATCTGAAGGTCAATGCGTCGCAGAAAAAATTCGTTGCGGATAACATTTGCAGTCTTGCAGAGGCTTACGCCAATGTTGCGGACGGCAGATACGCCCAGCCCTTTGGAATTTATAACGGTGAAGTACCCGTCGGTTTTTTGATGATCGGATATAACATTGTAGAGGAAGAAGATTTAGAGAAGTATCCAGTTGAACTGCCGGAAGGATGGGATGAAATTCCCGCCGCGTTAAAACTGTGACTGCGTTGTGTCAGCGAGCGAAGCAACCGCTGTATGCTGCAAGCGATTGTCCCGGGACCGGATAGCCCGCTGCTCGGTTTTCTTACAGGATTTCATGTTTGTTCTGTTTTTCTTTCGGTGTTTTGGTGACTTTGCCTAAAAATAATGATTGCGAAATTCGGAGAAGTCTGCTATAGTTAAGATATCAATTCATAAATTAGAAAGCGAGGTTGCCTATGTTTTCTAAAGAAATTACCGTAACGAATCAGGTTGGCCTTTACGCGAGACCTGCGACCTTTTTTATCCAGAAGGCGAATGAGTTTCGCAGCACCCTGATGGTGGAAAAGGCAGAGCGCAGCGTTAACGCAAAGAGCCTTCTCGGCGTTTTGTCTCTGGGGATCACAAAGGGAAGCAGCATCATTATTTCTGCGGAAGGCCCCGATGAAGAAGAGGCTGTCAATGCGCTGTGCGCCCTGATCGAATCCAATTTCGGTGAGTAATCCGCAAATCCATGCGTACGATCCGTGCGTCCCGGTTCCCGGGACGCATTTTTCTAAAGCGGAGGCCGGGAAATGACCTTTGAAGAATTGAAAGAAAAAGCGCACCGTCTGCCCGCGCAACCTGGCGTTTATCTGATGCACGATAAATCCGGTGCGGTGATCTATGTAGGAAAGGCAAAGATGCTTCGCAACCGGGTCAGCCAGTATTTTGCCGACCTGGCTTCGCATACGCTCAAAACGCGCAAAATGGTTGCGAATATCGACAGTTTTGAGACTATTTTTGCCGCCACAGAACTGGACGCCCTGTTACTGGAAAACACGCTGATTAAAAAATACAAGCCCAAATACAATATTCTGTTAAAAGACGATAAAGGCTATCCCTTTATCCGCATTGAGCCCGGCGATTATCCCCGCATGACGGTGGCCAACCGGCGGGAGCAGGACGGGGCGCAGTATTACGGGCCCTATGGCGGCCGCGGTACGGCAAACCACGCCATCCGGCTGCTGTCCGAGACCTTTCTGCTGCCCAATTGCAGCCGCCGTTTTCCTCGAGACATCGGAAAATCCCGCCCCTGCCTGCAACTGGATATGGGCAAATGCTGCGGCGTTTGTACCGGGAAGATTTCACCGGAAGAATATGCCCGCCTGATGGCGCAATGCCGCCAGATTTTGGAGGGAAAAAGCGAAGAACTGACCGCGCAGCTTAAAGACCAGATGGAGCGCGCAGCAGAGGATATGGCTTTTGAGCAGGCGGCCGTGTTTCGGGACAGGCTCCGTGCCATTGAGCGTCTGCGGCAGTCCCGCATAGCCGTTGTCACCGGTGGCGCGGACACCGATGCGCTGGCCTTTGCTTTGCGGGGAAGCCGTGCGTGTATTGTCCGGCTCTCCTATCGCGCTGGGATCCTGGTGGATCGGAGCGCCGTCTTGCTGGACGGGCTGGATGCGGGCGACGCTGCCGACGCGCTGGAAAGTTTTATCCAGCAGTATTACGCCAAGCTGAGCTGGGCGCCCAAGTTGATCTGTCTGTCACACGATTTGGAAGCGCCGGAGACCATGGAAGCATACCTCACAACCCTTCGCGGAACGAAATGCAGCGTGCTCGTTCCGCAAAAAGGGGAGAAGCGCAGAGAAGTTCAGCTTGCGCTTGACAATGCGGCGATAGAACTGGCTGAGGCTGAAGATGCGGAACAGCGAACCGGAAAAACGCTTCAGCTTTTGCAGCAGATGCTGGGTCTTTCCCAGCCGCCACGGCGGATGGAATCCTTTGATGTTTCCAATACGATGGGCGCCGATCCCGTCGCCTCGATGGTGGTGTTTTTTAACGGCAAACCGTTGAAAAGCGCTTATAAAAAATTTAAGATTAAAACGGCCTCCGGCGGCGACGATTACGGTTCCATAGCCGAAGTGATCGGGCGGCGGCTGGATCGGGCGCTGGCCGGAGACGAGAGTTTTTTGCCGCTGCCGGATCTCTTTCTCATCGACGGCGGCGCCGGACAGGCTGAAGTGGCGTTGGAGCAGCTCCGGCAGCGTGGGATGGAACAGACGATCCCGGTTTACGGCATGGTGAAGGACGACCATCACCGTACCCGTGCCCTGGTAACGGCAGAAGGACAGGAATTCGGTATTTCCGCCACGCCCGCCGTCTTTGCGCTGCTGGGAAGGCTGCAGGAGGAAGTACACCGCTTTGCCATCGAATATCACCGGACGCTTCGCGGCAAGCGAATGAAGCGCTCGTCGCTGGACGGGATTCCAGGTTTGGGCAAATCCCGGGAAAAGAAGCTGCTTCAGCGCTTCGGTACGGTGCGCGCCGTAGCTGCGGCCTCAGTGGAGGAGCTTTCCGCTGTTTTGCCGGAAGCGGTGGCACGCGCGGTTTACGATCATTTCAAGGAGAAAAAGGTATGAGAATCATTACGGGCATCGCTAAAGGAAAACGGCTGCAAACGCCAGAAGGACTGCACACCCGTCCCACAGCCGAACGAGTGAAGGAATCCATCTTCAGCATCATCCAATGGGATCTGGAGGGCAGAGAGGTGTTGGATCTCTTTGGCGGCAGCGGACAGCTTGGTTTGGAGGCCCTTTCCCGTGGCGCAAAGCATTGTGTGATCGTCGATGGCGACCGCAGTGCCCAGCGGGCCATTGAAGCCAATATTAAGACCTGCGGCTTTGAAAAAATCTGCACGCTGATGAAAGGAGACGCGTTTTCCTATCTTCAGCGGCAGAAAAAGGGCGCGTTTCATATCATTTTTCTTGATCCTCCCTATGGCGGCGAACTGCTCAACAGAGCGCTGGAAGAAATTTGCCGAATTGACATTTTGGCGGAGGGTGGTATAATAATCTGTGAGAGCGGCGAAGCGGATGAACTGATTCCCCTGGCCGAACCTTATCGGGTGCTGCGGCGATATCATTACAGCCACTCGAATGTGACTACGATTACGAAAGGCGATGCAACATGAAGATCGCTGTGGTGTCTGGCAGTTTTGATCCGGTGACGCTGGGACATGTGGACGTGGTCAGGCGGGCAGCCAAGCTGTTTGACCGCGTGATCGTGGCTTCTGTAGTCAATGTGGAAAAGGAATACCGCTTTACGCCGGAAGAACGGGTTCGGTTTCTGGAAGACGCCTTTTCCGATCTTCCCAATGTTTCCGTGGAATTTTCCGATGGATATCTATTCGAGTTGGTGCTCCGACACGGTGCCTGCGCCATCGTGCGGGGACTCCGCAGCGAACAGGAACTCCCGTATGAATTGTTTATGGCAAATTACAACCGGGAGCATACAAATGGCTGCGATACGATTTTTCTCCCGGCGGAGGCCGGGTTGGAGCATTTGAGTTCTTCGGAAGTCAAGCGCCTGAGTGATGAAGGACAGGATATTACTTCGCTGGTGACGCCCATGGTGGCAGCAGCGCTGAAAAACAACAAAAAGGAGTGGATGAGCCATGGCAACACAGCGAATCGATGAAATGATTAATCAATTGTATGAGATGGTGGAGGATGCTTTCACCATGCCGCTGGGCAACGACCGCTGCATTTTGGAACGGGAAAAGGTGCTGGATATTTTGGATGAGATCCGCGCCAATCTGCCCAGCGACCTGCGGATCGCAAGAGAGATCGTGGAAAAACGGAACGATTACATCGCCGCCGGGAAAAAAGAGTATGATATTCTGAAAAAGCAGGCGGATGACTACGCAAAGCAAAAGATCAACGACCATGAAATCACCCAGGAGGCCCGGAAGAAGGCCGCCGAGCTGGTGGCAGCCGCCGAACAGCGGGCAAAGGAAGTCATGCGCTCGGCTGGCAATTATTGCGACGACGCAATGAAACGGACGGAAGAAGCGCTCAGCCAGTCGTTGGACGAATTGCGTCAGTCGCGGGCACAGTTCCGTCAGGCGGTGCGGGAACAGGACAGATAACCGTTTGAAAAAAGATCATCGGTCAAACCGATGATCTTTCAATATAAGGAGGAAATCATCATGCGCTCCATTGACCTGAATAGTGATCTGGGCGAGAGCTTTGGCGCCTACACCATCGGAACCGATGAACGGCTGATGCAATATATCACCTCGGCGTCTGTTGCCTGCGGCTGGCATGCTGGCGATCCCGCTGTGATGCGGGCTACCGTGGCCGCTGCAAAAGCAGGCGGCGTCGCTCTGGGCGCGCATCCCGGCTATCCAGACCGGATGGGATTCGGCCGCCGTGAAATGAAGCTGACCGCTGACGAGGTCTATTCCTATGTGCTTTATCAGCTTGGCGCACTTTCTGCCTTCGCAAAGGCGGAAGGCCTTGCTTTACAACACATTAAACCTCATGGAGCTTTGTATAATCAAGCGTGTAAAGATAAATTACTTGCCAGCGCGATTTGCCGTGCAGCAAGGAACTTTGACGGAAATTTGATTGTTTTGGCGCCTTATGCAAGCGCGTTTCATGCGGCGGCAGAGGAAGCAGGGCTTTCGTTTGCGGCAGAATTTTTTGCCGATCGCGCCTATCGGCCCGATGGAAGTCTTGTGCCGCGAAGCGCGGCGGGAGCCGTGATCCATGACCCTGCGCTTGCCTGCAAGCGGGTGCTGCAAATGGCGCAGGAGGGAACGGTAGAATGTATCGACGGAACGATCCTGCCCATGCGATGCGTTTCGGTCTGCGTCCACGGCGACAATGAGTCCGCGCTGGAAACCGTTCGCCTGATTCACAGTACGCTGCGGCAAAACGGGATTGCGTTGCGGCCCATGAAGGAACTGATCTGATGGAATATCCAATTATTCCCTGCGGCGACAGCGCCGTAACGCTTTTGATCGGAACCGAACTATCGCCTGCGGTCAATCGTTTGGTATTCGCCGCTTTTTCCGCGTTGCAGCACAAACTTGTTCCGGGTGTGCGGGAGATCGTTCCCACATACGGAACGCTTTTCATTCATTACAACCCGGACGTTCTGGATTATGCGCATCTCTGCGACTGGATCCGGGGCGTTTCTGCGGTTGACGCCGCAGATATGCCTTCAGAAAGCAGGCTGGTTTGCATCCCGGTGTGTTACGGCGGGGAATACGGCCCCGACCTTGCCGCCGTTGCCGCGCACGCCGGGCTTTCGGAACAGGAAGTGATCCGCAGGCATACCGAACGGGAATATCTGGTGTATATGCTGGGCTTTTTGCCGGGATTCGCTTATCTGGGCGGGATGGACGAGGCCATCGCCTGTCCGCGCCTTGCCGTGCCAAGAACCCATATCCCGGCGGGTTCGGTTGGCATAGCGGGCGGACAGACGGGGATTTATCCCCTGGCTTCTCCCGGCGGATGGCAGCTCATCGGAAGAACACCCCGCAGTCTGTTTTCCATAAGGGAACACGAAATCGATTTTTTGCTTTCCGCGGGTGACCGCGTGCGGTTTTGCAGTATTACGCCGGAGGATTATCGGGAAAGGGAGGGGCGCGGATGATCCATGTCCTGAATCCCGGATTTCTGACCACCGTGCAGGATGGCGGGCGGTTTGGCTATCAGCGCTTCGGCGTCCCGGTTTGCGGCGCTATGGACGCTTATGCCATGGCTGCGGCCAACCTTCTCGTGGGGAACAGGCCAGACGAGGGCGTCTTGGAAATTACAGAGGTGGGGCCAGCGATCCGATTTGAAACAGAAAACATCTTTGCGCTGGCGGGAGCGGATTTTTTGCCTACGCTTAACGGAGTACCCATTCCAACGGGACAGGCGATGCCGGCCCATCCCGGCGATGTGCTGGAATGCGGCCCTGCAACAAACGGCTTTCGCGGATATCTCGCCTTTTCCGGTGGGTTGAATGTACCGAATATCATGGAAAGCAAAAGCACTTGTCTGTCCGCGCAATTCGGCGGTTTTCATGGCAGATCACTTCAAAAAAATGACGAAATCGGTTTTTGTGCTCCGCAATGCTGGATCAAGGGCCTTTTACAAAGAACGGTGCATTTGACCTATGATTTCAACGCACCGATCCGGGTCGTTTTGGGGCCGCAGGCTGATGCGTTTTCCGCGGATGGGTTGGAAGTCTTCTTCTCCTCGGAATATCGGATGGGAAGCGCCAGCGACCGCATGGGATGCCGCATGGAGGGGGCGGAAATCCGTCTGAAAGCCGGCGCATCTCCGAATATTTTGTCCGATGGCGTTGCCATGGGCAGCATTCAGGTGCCGAACGGGCAGCCCATCGTGATGATGGCCGATCGGCAGACGACTGGCGGCTATGTTAAACTGGGGTGCGTCATAACCGCCGATCTGCCGCTGATGGCTCAGCGCAGACCTGGCGACCGGGTGCGCTTTCAAGCGATTACGCTGCGCGAGGCACAGCGCCTGCTGGCGGACCGAAACCGAAGACTCCGCAATCTGCAAGACGATCTGGAACACAATGCCTATTGGTAAGGAATGAGAACCGCCGCCCGTCCAGTCGACAGGCGGCGGTTTTTGCGATCATATCGCGTCAGCGAAATCTTCGCTTCAGCATGGCGGTGGAGATCCGAATAGAGACCAGATTCAAAACGACGGCTGCGGCAAACAAGATCGCCGTGAGCACCGAAAGAGAGGACAAAGCGGGCATGGAAACGTTGAAAGGCAAAGGCCGCATCAACAACACAGCCGCAGCAGCTACGATCATGACGATAAACAAATAGACCAGTCTGGCCTTTTCTGAGCCAAATCGGAAAATGATCGGCAGGATAAACGCAAGAACGATCGCTGCGCCGCATACGGCCATCATTATCGGCAATGGCGAGAAGGAAACCGCTGGACGATGAAACACATAATGCGAAAGAAGCTTTGCAACATAAGAAACAAGGATCACCAGCGGCATCAGCAGATAGCCAAGCAGATATTTACCCAGCGCCAGATCCCGGAACGAATAGGGCATGGAAACGGCCAGGCTGTTCCAATTGGCCCGCTCGTCGTAAGCAATTGCCGTGACCGGGAGCATGGCGGCATAGAAGGCGCAATAAACGGTGACCAGATCATCCGACATAAGGCAGCAGAAACCCAGTATAAAAAGCAGTACAACACCGAGATTCTTTTTCAACGTGTAATAATCTTTCAGCAGAAGGCTTTTCATTTGGCGGCATCTCCTTTCGAGAGCAGAAGGATCAGTTTTTCCAACGTGGGACGCTCTGCGGTCAAAGATGCCGGAACGTCTTCGGCGTAAAGCAGGATTTCGGAGCCGTAAGGATTCTTCCGAATTCCTTTGATTGCGCTGTTTGGAAGTGCGCGAAGCGCCGCTTCGTCGGCGTGGACAACGCAATATCGATCCAAAAGAGCATCCTTTTCTTCACAGAACAGCAGATTTCCCTTGTGCAGGAAGGCTACATAATCGCATAGCTTTTCCAGATCGCTGATGATATGGGAAGAAATGAGGATCGAATGAGAGGGATCTCGTGTAAACTCATAAAACAAATCCACGATCTCGTCGCGTACCAGCGGATCCAGCCCCGCGGTTGCTTCGTCCAGTATCAAAAGCTGCGGCTTGTGAGACAAAGCGGCGGCGATTGCCAATTTCATCTTCATTCCCCGGGAATAGTTCCGGAACATCTTATCATCTGGCAGGGAAAAGCGATTGAGATACGCCTCGTAGTCGGCGTCCTGCCAGTCGGAATATGCGTGGCGCAGAACCTTTCCCACCTGACGCGCCGTAAGGACTTCGGGAAAATACGCTTCGTCCAGAACGACGCCGATACGGTTTTTCAACGCCGCATAAGCGGGATCCTTCACGTCGCAGTTCAGCACGCTGGCCGAACCGCTGTCGGCCTCCAGCGCGTGGAGCAGCAACTTGATCGTGGTGCTTTTCCCGGCGCCGTTTTCTCCAATCAAACCCAGAATCGCGCCTTCGGGAAGGGTAAAGGTCAGATCCTTCAGGGTAAAGCCGGAAAAGCTTTTTGTAAGATTTTTCACTTCAATGGCGTTTTTCATAATAACTCCTTGTCAAACATACGAATCATTTCGATCACATCTTCCGAGCCCATTCCGCAGGACGGCGCCAACTCCAGTGCGGCGAGAATATGCGCTTCTAACTGCTGCAGACGCTCTTCCCGAAGGATCTGGGTATTAGGTCGTGCCACATAGCAGCCCTTTGCCGGGATCGTGTGGATAAAGCCGTTTTTTTCAAGTTCGTCATAAGCCCGCTTGGTGGTGATGACGCTGATGCGCAGATCCTTTGCAAGGGCGCGGATCGAAGGCAGCGGATCGCCCTCGTTCATCTCGCCGGAAAGAATCGCTGATTTGATCTGCACGTAGATTTGCTGATAGATGGGCTGATCGCCGGTGTTGCGGATTAGAATATTCAATCAATCACGCTCCTTTTGTTCATGAACAGTATATACAGTATAAACAGTTATTTCCCGTTTGTCAAGCGATATCTGCAAAAAAAGAACAGCAGACAAGTCGTCCGCTGTTCTTTTCTTTTGTTGTGTCAGGAAAAAATGTGCATGACAAACATTGCTGCCGAAATCAGGATAAACAGAAGCATCCCGGGGTTCAGCACTGCCGTGCGGAAGCGGAGTCCAGCAGGAATTTGACGCTCGGTGGGAAGAAAAACCATCTTTTTGCGGCGGGTAAGGAAGAGCACCAGCCCGGCGATGGCCAAGGAGAACATAATCAGCCCGTAAATTGCCACGGGAATCATGGCGGTTATATTCTCGCTCAGTTCTTCCGCGAGTTCTTCGTAATTCATAGAGGCCGTCAGCAAGCCGGCCTTTTCCTGCAGATAGGGGGCGACGATCCCGCCTGAGAAATTGATTATCATGTGCAGAATAACCGTATAACGGAGTTTTCCGGAACGAATGTAGAGATATCCGAACACCAGCCCGATGGCAAAGGCGTAAAATGCCTGCGAAAAATTGCCGTGAAAAAGGCCGAACATCAAAGCGGACAGCGCCACCGCCAGTTTTTCGCCATAGGGCTTCATGCGGTCGATGAGTTGTCGCCGGAAAATAAACTCCTCCATCAGCGGCGCAAGAATCACAAGAAAAACCAGCCGGGGCAGCAGGGAGGTGCTGTCCACCAGCGCCGCTATCGGATTATCCTGCGCCGCGCCGAACAGGCGCTCAATGATCGCATTCACCGCAAGGCCCAGCATATTTCCGGCGGTGAGGAAAAACTGGCAAATCGTAAAATATACGAAGAAAAGCCTGGGCGGCAGTTTGTGGCGTTCAAGTTTTGCGCGCTCGGCCTTTCGCATGATAAGCATGCCGCAGGGTACGGCGCAGAGATAGAGCGGAAGTTCCGCGGCGGACAGATAAAACCAGGGATTTTCGTTCCACCCGGGGAAAAAGCGTTTGATTGCATAACGCAGGACAACGGTGAGCGCAAGCCAGATCACCCAAATGGCGGACATGCCAAATCCAAGACGGGAGAAGGTTTTTTTCGCAGGAGCGGGATCATAAGGGTCGAGGGGCGTTTCGCTTGTTTCTGCGCGCGATTTGGAAGCGGGGGAAGGCATGACATTTCCTCCTTTCGGCGACAGGAACGATGGGGTAAAGGTGAAGAAAACCGCTCCCAGCAAAAGGTTGATGAGCGC
>JAFZPW010000103.1 GCA_017552495.1 Clostridia bacterium
ACAAGTGGGCTTATCGCCGCAACCCGGTTTATCTCGATTTCAGCAGACTGGGCGGCGACTGCACCAATTTTGCCAGTCAATGCCTGTATGCCGGGGCCGGGGTCATGAATGATACGCCCACCTTTGGGTGGTTTTACAAAACGGCGGCGCAGCGCGCTCCCGCATGGACGGGCGTCCAGTATCTATATGATTTTCTGACCCGCAATCTGGGCGACGGTCCCTTTGCACGGGAGGTTTCCATCGAGCAACTGGAGGCTGGCGACCTGGTGCAGCTCGCCACCGGAGAAAACCAAATCTATCACCACACGCCCTTTGTGGTGCGGATCGACGGCGCGCCGTCGCCGGGCACCGTGTTCATCGCCGCCCACAGCAACGATTGCGACTGCCGTCTCCTGTCTACATACGCCATCCGCAAGCTGCGGTGTCTGCATATCGAGGGCGTGCGAAAAGCATAAAACGCCGGGTCATTCGACCCGGCGTTTTGCCGTTTGCCCTTGTTTAGAATCAATACGCGCCCAGATTGGCGGAACTGTCGGCCTCGGCAGAGGTGCCAAACTCATAATCGTTGCCGGGCAGAATGGCGTTGAGCAGAACGCCGGCCAATGCGGCGATGGCCATACCGGTGATGGTAATGGTGGCGCTTCCGATGGTAAAGGTCACGCCGGGCAGACCCAGACCGGTGACAAAGATCACGGCGGCGATAATCAGGTTGCGGGATTTCGTCAAATCAACCCGGTTTTCCACGATGTTCCGGACGCCCACCGCAGAGATCATGCCGTAGAGGATAAAGCTGATACCGCCGATGACCGCGGCGGGAATCGAGGTAACCAGCGCGTCAAACTTGGGCGAGAAGGACAGCAGGATGGCGAAATAGGCCGCCAGACGAACAACCTTGGGATCGTAGACCTTGGAAAGCACCAGCACGCCGGTGTTTTCGCCGTAAGTGGTGTTGGCGGGACCGCCGAACATGGCGGCAAGAGAGGTGGCCAGACCGTCGCCCATCAGGGTGCGATGCAGACCGGGATCCTCGATGAAGTTTTTGCCGGTGGTGGAGGAAATGGCGGAGATATCGCCGATGTGCTCCATCATGGCGGCGATGGCGATGGGCGCCATGACAAAGATCGCGGAGAAGTCAAATTTCGCCACAACAAATTTCTGCAATCCCAGGAATCCCGCCTGATGTACGGCGGAGAAATCCATATTTCCGGTGAGCGCCGCGACGATGGTGGAGATCACCACGCCCAGCAGGATAGGGATGATTTTAACCATGCCCTTGCCCCAGATATTCGCGATCACCACCACCGCGATGGCAAGCAGAGCCAGAAGCCAGTTTTGGCTGGCCTGGGAAACAGCGGAGCCAGCCAGATTCAGACCGATGAGGATGATGATGGGGCCGGTGACGATGGGTGGGAAAAAGCGCATGACCTTTTTGGCGCCCACCAATCTAAAGAGCAGCGCAAGCACCAGGTACAAAAGTCCGGCGATGACCACGCCGCCCAGCGCATAAGCCAACTTGGTCTCGGGATCCATGCCCGCATAGGCGGGAAGCGTGGCAACCATGGAAAAGCCGCCCAGATAAGCGAAGGAAGAGCCCAAAAACGCGGGAACCTTGAATCTGGTGCACAGATGGAACAGCAGCGTGCCGAGGCCGGCCATCAGCAGCGTCGTCTGAACCGACATCGGCAGACCATAGGCGGAAACCAGAATCGGAACGACAACCGTGGCGCCGAACATGGCGCACAGATGCTGAAGGCCCAGAATCAGCATTTTGGGAATTCCCAACTTGCGAGCGTCGTAGACCGCCTCATTGCCGAGGCTCTTTTTTTCGTTGTTTTCTTTCATCTTTATCCTCCTTCAATTAAAAAATCAGCATTTCCGTCGATCAACGATAGAAATGCTGAAAAAATCAGAAAAAGAAACCTGGGTCGAAAACGCCAACTGCAAGATTATGTCCGCGCAACGCTTCATACCCCTCGCCTCCTTTAATTTCTTTCTTATCATACAAGATATACGTCTTTGTTGCAAGCATGTTTTTTACAAAAAATTATTTTGGTAAAAAGTACACAGAAAATTCAAAGTTGATGCGGAAATTGCTTGTGCAAGCTGCCATTTTCACGGAAAACGCCTTCGTTCTCCCCTGGCTTTTTGGCGTTTTGACCAAAGAGAAAGAAAAATGCCCTCCGGGAAATCGGGGAAATACCCCTTGCTTTTTTCGGCCGGATATGCTATTTTATGTTCATTGAATATCGGATGCCATGACAAAGCAAGTACCGCAAATCCGAGCGGCCAGAGAGTGGCGGTCGTCGGCTGTAAGCCGCCTGCGTTTCTGTTTGCGGGAAATTCCCTTTCGAGCACCTGTGTTGAAGGCTGATTGCTGCGTAGGCACAGGCGGAAGCCCCGTTATCGGCAAAAAGTGCCCGGTTTTAGCCGGGAATGCGGGTGGTACCGCGGAAGCGCAGGCTTTCGTCCCAGAGGAGGACGAAGGCTTTTTTCTTTTCGTCACAGAAAAATTATAAATAAAAGGAGCCGCAATCATGAGAGAAAAACTGCAACAGATCCTGGATCAGGCGCTTTGTGAGATCGGATCTGCCGAGGAAAAGGAGGCGCTGGAGGCCGCGCGCGTCCGTTATCTGGGCAAAAAGGGCGAGTTGACCGCCATTTTGCGCGGTATGGGTCAGCTTTCGGCAGAAGAACGCCCCCTCATCGGCCAGATTGCCAACGAGGTTCGTGGTAAGATCGAAGCCGCCATTGAGGAGGCCGGACAACGGGCTGCCGTCTTTGAGCTGGAACGCCGTCTGAAGAAGGAAACACTGGACGTGACGCTGCCCGGCAAACGGATCACGCTGGGAAAAAAGCATCCCCTGACCACCGTTTTGGACGAGGTCATCGATATTTTTACCGGTATGGGGTATTCCATCGCCGAAGGGCCCGAGGTGGAACTGGTGCATTATAATTTCGATATGCTCAACGCTCCAAAAACGCACCCCAGCCGCGAGCCCTCCGACACCTTTTATATTAACGACGAGATCGTTTTACGCACGCAGACCTCGCCCATTCAGGCTCGTGTGATGGAAAAAACGCAGCCTCCCATCCGCATCATTGCGCCGGGGCGCGTTTTCCGCAACGACGAGTTTGACGCCACCCACTCCCCCATGTTTCATCAGATTGAGGGTCTGGTCATCGACAAAAACATTACCCTGGGCGATCTGAAAGGCACGCTGGAAACCTTTGCAAAAACCCTTTACGGCGAAGAAACCGCCATCCGTCTCCGCCCCAGCTACTTTCCCTTTACCGAGCCTTCGGCGGAAATGGACATCAGTTGCTTCAAATGTCACGGCAAGGGCTGTCCCATGTGCAAGGGTGAGGGCTGGATCGAGGTGCTGGGCTGCGGCATGGTGCATCCCAACGTGCTTCGGGCCTGCGGCATTGACCCCGAAATCTACACAGGCTTCGCCTTTGGCGTAGGTTTGGAGCGCATCACCCTGTTCCGCTACAAGATCGACGACCTGCGCCTGCTCTTCGACAACGACGAGCGCTTTTTACAGCAGTTCTGAGAAGGAGGAATCCATATGAAATTACCATACAGTTGGCTCAAGGATTTTACCGACGTCGGGCCGCACAATGTTTCCGCAAAGCAATATGCCGCCGATATGACCATGGCTGGCACCATGGTGGGCAGTTGGGAAAGCGCCGCCGATGAGATCAGGCGCGTGGTGGCAGGCCGGATCGTTTCCATGGAACGTCATCCCAATTCCGATCATATGTGGGTCTGCCGCGTCGATGCAGGCGCGGCAGAGCCTGTGCAGATTGTTACCGGCGCATGGAACGTGCATGTGGGCGACATGGTGCCCGCCGCGTTGGAGCACGCTGCCCTTCCCGGCGGCATTATCATTG
>JAFZPW010000104.1 GCA_017552495.1 Clostridia bacterium
CGGGTGCTGCGGCGGGATCCCGCTCAGCCGGAGGATCTGTTGCCCGACATGACCGTATGGCCGGACAATCTGGACACGAACAAGTGGTATTATCTGGATGTGCAGGAGGCCACCAACAGCCACGAATACGAACGGCAGACCAGGATCACCGAGGTCTGGACGGCCATGCGCCCCGATCCCGATTGGACGGCGTATGAAAAATAATTCCTTTTGCTGACTCCTCTGTTTCTTTTTTCACCGCACTGTTTCCAAAGCAAACGCCCGCAGCAAAATTGCTGCGGGCGTTTGCTGTTTTTTAGAATGACTGCAACGAGCCGTCGTTGTTCAGCAGAACCCAACGCTGGACATGTTCGATAAATCGACGGGTGGAGATCGAGCAGGAATCCTTGTCTTTGACGCAGATCCCAATGGTGCGGGAAAAGGTTTGATCCAGAGGACACTGAATCACCGGAAACGGGCTGCGGCGGATCATCAGTTCCGGGAGGATGCTGATGCCCAGCCCGTTGGATACCATGGCCAGCAGGGTCTGGTCATCTTTGACAGTATAGCGGATATTTGGCCGGATCCCGAAGGCCTCAAACACGGCGCCGATCTCGTTGTCGCCGCCTTCATCCAGTTGGATAAAGGGCAGCTTTGCGAGCGCCTGACGGGGAAATGGCCGTTTTCCGGCCAACGGATGGGAAAAGGGGAGGATAACCCGAAGCTGATCTTGATGCAGCATTTTGGAATCTAAACCCAAAATACTGGGCAGGCGCAGAAAACCGCAGTCGGCGCGGCCATCCGCAACCCATTGCTCGATCTGATTGTAGTCTCCGGGCAGGATCTCGAATTCGATGCCTGGATACCGTTCTTGAAAGCTTTTGAGGATATAAGGGAGCCATTGAACGGATACGCTGGTAAAGGCGGCAAGACGGACGAAGCCTTTTTCCAGACCCCGCAGGTCAATGGCCGCTTCTTCCATGCGGTGCTGGGCGTTGCAGATCTCCGTGATATAAGGCAGCAAGGCCCGCCCGTCGGCAGTCAGGGAAACGCCGCTCCGGTTGCGAGCCAGCAGCGGCAGACCCACGTCGGCTTCCAGTGTCTGGATCGCGTGACTGACGGTGGATTGGGTGAAGCCAAGCTCCTCAGCCGCGCGGGTAAAATTACCGCGTTCTGCTACTTTGAGGAAAATTTGATAGCGGGTAATGTTCATACGACGCCTCCTTTCTTTCCTGTGATCCAGTATAGCAGAAGCGACATAGAATAACAAGAATATGATCGAAAAAAACGATTGATTCAATGAAAAACATTCGTTTTACAAATTGAAAAAAGAAGATTATACTGAAATCAAAGAAACGAACAGGAGGATAAACCATGAGCCTTACTTTAATTTTGAACCGCTGCGCTGTTTGCGGCAGTACCAACGTGAAGGAAAAAGACGGCATGTATACCTGTCTGGATTGCGGCGCAAAGCGAGATCACAGCATGAGCGGCGCTGATTTGGCGCGGATTCAGCGGGCCATGCTGGTGGGAGATCAGGAAGCAGCGCAAAAGCTGCGGGAGAAGTACAGAAATCTGAACATCACCACCTGGAGCAGCGCGGATCGGTTGCAAAATTAATTGCAGCCGTCGCTTTGCAAGGCGGCGCTTTCGTTCCTTTTGCAAAAGCGTTTGATATACTGCACTTCCTGGCAGTTGTGCAAAAAGCCCGGAGCGGCGCTGGTCATAGCGCAATTCCGGGCTTCTATCATAAACGTTTTCATGATTGCAAAAATCCTGCCATATTTGCGGCAGGATTTTTGCGTTGCAGGTAAAAGACCGGCAGGCGGCAAAATACGCCGCTGTTATTGTGCGCCGGGTAAAAAACGGGTCATCACGTCAACGGATACAGGCCGTCCGGATTCAATTCGTATATCGTACCGCATACTTCTGTAAGGTATTTTCTGTCGTGGGATACGCTGATGATCGCGCCGCCGAAACTGCGCAGGGCTCTGCGAACCACAGGCGCAGACAACGGACTGAAATTACGTGTCGGCTCGTCCAGCAAAAGGACATTGGCTTTTTTCAAAACCATATCCAAAAACAGGATCTTTGCCCGCTGGCCGCCGCTGAGTTGCCCGATGGGGCTGGTCATTTCGCCGTGCGTAAAGCGCATGCTGCCCATGCAGGTGCGCGCTCGCGTGATTTCATTCTTCGTGTAATTTGCCGACAGATGTTCCACTGGCGTTTGCCGATAGTCCAGCATCTCGGCGTAATTCTGCGGCATATATGCGGTGAAAAGGTCGCTCCGGTTTTGTAAAATCTCCCAAAGGCGGCGCAGCAGGGTCGATTTTCCCGCCCCGTTTTTTCCGGTGATCCCGATGATGGCGGGGCCTGTGACGAGCAGAGAAATGTCCCGCGCCAGGATACGATCTTCCACACAAAGCCGGTCGAGCGAAATGTCCAGCACGACCTTGCCGGATGGAAGGAAAACATCGCTGTCAAAGCGCGTGATGATGGCCTCTTCTTCCTCGGAAAAGTCGAGGAATTGCTCTTTTTCCCGCGCAAGCCGTCTTTCCGTGGCCAGAACGGAATGCATCTTTTTTTTCAAAAGCCGGCCGCCTGACGGATCCGCGCGTGAAATCGTTCGCTGTTCATGTTCAACGCGGTCACGGATCTGCCGCCAGCGCCGCATTTGTTCCGCATAATCGTCGCGCTGCTTTTTGGCAACCTGATCCTGATGGGCAAATTGCCGCTGTCTTCGCGCCAGATAGTCCCGATAACCGGCCCGTGATACGGTAATGCGGCATTTTGTTTTTCGGATCAATTGCTCCATATGGATGATTACATTTGCGGTGTTTTCAATAAGCGTTTCGTCGTGAGAAATATAGAGCACTGGAAGCCTTGTGTCGGAAAGAAACCCTTCCAGCCATTCCAGCGTGTCGATATCCAGATCGTTCGTCGGCTCGTCCAGCAGCAAAATATCAGGATCGTCCATCAACAGTCGGCAAATCTGAATTTTGACCTTTTCGCCGCCAGACAGCGTGCCCAGCGTTTGCCGGGAATACAGGGTTTCCACTGTGAAATCAAAATGAGAAAGCAAGTCGATGTGGCGGTAAAAATCGACTCCTTCAAAATAATCCGCAATCGTCATTTCATAGAGCGCCTCATCCATCATCTGCGGCAAATAGGCAAGCCGCCCCCGTGGGATCACGGTTCCGGCATATTCGCAGTAAGGCTCGACCAGCCGTCTGTCATACAGAAATTTCAGGAGCGTGGATTTTCCGTTTCCTTCTTCTCCGATGATAACGGCCTTATCGCCGCGCTCCAGCGTAAAGGTGAAATGATCCACAAGCTGCCGGTCGGCATACTTCATTTTAATGCTTACATCCTTTAATTCTAACATATCGTACCTCCCAAAAACAAAAACTCCGTTTGGCGGCGAATGGTTCGCTGTCAAAACGGAGCTTACGGCTGCACAGATTTCAGAAGGAGAAGCGGACTAAAAAATGCGCAGCATGACCGCACGATACCAAAACGGTATGGCGCAGAATAAAGCGATCCGTATCATGACAACGCAAACCTGTCCGGCTGTAAAGCCCGGACATATGCCGCTATGCATCATACGATGGATCACTTTATGGTCATGGCTGCACCTCACATTTTTCTTCATCATAGCATGACGACGCTTTCTTGTCAAGCGATCGCCAGAACAAAATAAGCGGGCTGCCGATGTGCGCGGCGGCCCGTCTTAATAAAATGCGCTTATGAAATCAATATCCCCGCTTCCGGTCTATCAGATGCTCCAGCGGTTCGCTTTTTTGCCAATGATCCAGATTTCGGAGAAAAATCTCAATGACCAGCTCGCAGGTCTTAGCAAGAGACATATTGCCGGACACATGGGGCGTAATCAAAAGATTTGGCGCGTCCCAAAGAAAATGATCCTTCGGCAGCGGTTCCGGAACAGCCACGTCGATGGCGGCGCCGGCCAGTTTTCCCGAAACAAGCGCATCGCAGAGCGCCCGTTGATCCACGGCTGTTCCGCGGCCCACGTTTATGATGTAAGCGCCCGGCTTCATGGCGGAGAGAATGTCCCGGTTCAACACGGCTTTGGTACGCTCGGTTCCAGGGAGACAAAGTGCCACCACATCGGCGTCTTTTACGGCCTCCGAAAGACGTTCAATGGGGAAAACAGCTTCGGCCCAATCGGGCGTTTCCCGCACCGTCCGGCGTACGCCGATGATATGCGCCCCCAGCGCTTTTGCGCGGCGGGCGAAGTTGCTGCCGATGTCGCCCATACCGACGACGGTGATCCGGCTGTCATAGATCGAACGAATATCGCCCAGAATCTTCCAGCCTCGCTCTGCTGTCAGCGCCTGATATTCCGGCATACGGCGCATCATCATCAAAAGGACGCAAAGCATATGCTCCGAAATGGTAATGCCGTAAGCGCCGGAAGCGTTGGTGAGGATCACGTCGTCGGAGGCAAAAACGCCAGGCCGACAATAGGTGTCCACCCCGGCAAAGGAGCATTGGAGCCATTTCAGATTGCGGCATCGCGCCAGAAGTTCCGGCGGGAACATGCCGAACAGGATCTCGCAGTCCTCCAGATCTTTTTCTGTAATATCATCTTGTAAAAAGCGGGGTGTAAAGCCGTACGCCTTGATCCCGTCGGAAATTATTTTTTCCCAGTGGTCATTGTAAAAAGAAATGCGAATACCGATCGTACCGTTCATTTGGATGCTCCTTTCAAAGCTCTTTTTTCCGCGTGAAGCTGTGCTAAAATATGATTCAACTCACTGCCCATGATAATGATGGTGGCGGTTAGATGAAACCACAGCATCAGCACCATGATGGAGGTCAACGAGCCGTATAGCAGGGAAGAATGGGAAATATGGCCGATGTAATAGGAAAAACCGGAGGTCAGCAAAAACCAGCACACAACAGCAAATCCGGCGCCTGGAAGCGCTTGCCAAAATCGATAATGCCGGAAGGCTACAATGGAATAAAATCCTGTCAAAAGCAGGCACATCAAAATCGGCCCCACCGCAAGACGGAGAAATCCCCAGATCCGGATCAGACCGTCGGGAATGTGGAGATACAGGCCCAGAGTGACCAACAAGTTTTTACTCACCATAATCAGCATCAGCAAAAGAAACACGACCACCAAAAGCGCCACGGTGAAAATCACTCCGGCAAGCAGGGTAAACAGGCTGCCGCGGGGCACTCGATAGGCTTTGGATACCGAGCTCATCAGCGAGACCACGGCGCGCGACACGGCGTAAACCGTTAAAACAAGGCAGGCATAAAACAAAACGCGAGTGTCCAGTCCCTTGATATAAGAAAGATAGGCTGTGATAACATCGGTTGCCTGCTCGGGCAAAACGATGCCTAAGCTGGCCTCCAGCGTGCTGGCGGAGAGATGCAGCATGGATATGGCAGAGTTTAGAAAAATCAACGCGGGAAACAGGGCAAACAACAGATAGTAAGAAAGCTCGGCGGAAGCACTGGATACCCGATCCTGAAAAAACCGCAGGCCGAGTTCCTTCATAATCCGAAAGAGAGCAGGCAGGGCAGCCTTTTTTTCAGACATAATAAAACCTCCGTTTCACGGAAGAAGTATAGCATAAAAACCGGAAAAAGAAAAGAGAATCTTGCGGAAATGCGATCCAGACCGTTTATCCCACCTGCGCGACAGAAAGTAAAAATAACCAAATACGAATCGTGAAAATTGTGACAATTTAATGTGATAAATAATTGACAATCGTTTTTTAATGTGTTGTATGTTAATTGTGTTTTGAAAATGCAGCGTCCGGAGCGCCCATACGCGCTCTGGCAACGGAACACGCATTTTTTATCCACAAAAATAGGGGGGAGATTGCTATGAATCTGAAGAAAATGAAACTGCGCCTGGCCAGTGCGGCGCTGGCCGCCGTCATGCTGACGCAGTGCGTGCCGATGAACGCTTTTGCGAAAAACGGTAAGGAACTGGAAAAGCCGGAGCTTGAACCGATAGAAGGATATGCGGTTCAGGCACCGCGGGAAGGGAATAACACGGCAGAAGTGGAGATTCCGCCGACGTTCGTAGAGAAATTACAAGAAATTTCAGCAGGCGACAGAGCGGAAAAGATCGATTCGATTGAAGCGCTTTCCATGCCGGAACGGACAGTAGAAAACGATCGTTTTCTGGCACGAATGCTCCATGTGTCCAGTTATGTAGACCTGACTTCGGAGGATGCGAGTTTTCTCTGTGATTTTTTAGATGCGGAAGAAGACTCGTTCTTGCTTGGCGCGTCTTATGGGTTTTCCCTGGCAGAATCCATCAATTATCTTGAACTCGCGAAACGCATCTCCTGCGATCCGGAAACGATCTTCATAATGGCACCGGACGAGGAGCGGTGTGCCATGCTTCGTCGGCAGATTTGCCTTTATGAGGCAATTCTCAATCCAGAGTTAACGGGGTCTGCTTTGGACACACAGTTACGGGCCCAGATTCTCTCTGGGCATGAAGCGATGGAAGTGATCTATGCCTATGGTGTTAGTCAAGCACTCAATCAAGAGATCGGTTATGTATTAGATCATGACAGTGATATGGTGTCTCTTATGGTTTCGGGGGAGGGAATTGCGACGGACAGCCTTTCACAAGAGGATCTTCCTGTGAGAAGTTATCTTCAAAATAAGGCAGAAAAAACGGTCGATGTGGATTTAACAGGTTCTGACGATTTTGTATCGTCGGTATTGACCTCCGTGAGAGAAATATTAAGCGTTTCTGCGCAATATACCAATCCTGGCGAAGCCGCTTCTGGCAGCACCAGGACGTTTATAAACGCGCCATACCTGTATCAGCACAATCAAACGGAAAAAGTATCCCTTAATTCTGGCGCCCTGGTTTATGAAAGCACAGACGATGTCCTGCCCGGCGTTAATGGCCTGGATCTGGTGCTTTCTCGCCGATACAATTCACAGGAGGCAAATGTGTATTATGAGTCTGCAGAAGAAGCGTATGCGTTCTATGTTTTATACGGATGGAAAGCATCATACAGTGTTCCTGGAATCGGAACGGGACCGTGGTCATATTACGACCAGGACTTTGTTGAAAGACCGTTTTGGACACGCCATGAGGCTGATGTGTTTGTTTCACATTTGCCTTCTGGACGAGAGGGAATTCCGGATTTTAGCGATGGCGCAGATTTGGTTTTGAACTATTATGCGACCATTAAACGGGTTGTAGACGGATATAGCTCATCCTGCAAGCCCAACCATTATTTCAATGACCTGTATGGATTAGGGCATGGATGGAGTTTGCAGTTTTCCTCTATTGAAAATATTGATGGTAAAAAGTATCTGCATTTGTCAAACGGCAACACATATGCCATTGATTTTTCTTCCGGTCGATCTCATTTGAAGGATTATACGCTTAACGATATGGTTATGACCGATCACTGCTCTGCGTTTCGCGTTGGTCCAACGATAAAAATGGAAATGTGATCGCAGAGTGGTCCCCTCTTGCGGAAGGTAACAAAAATGACATGTTGCACGAAACAAGTTGTGCTTATGACATGTCCTTTAACCTTTTGACTTCGCAGATTTATTACCCTGACGAAAACACCGCGGTCAGGATCCAACGGGATCTTACCGCCGATCACAGAAATGTAGCGGAAGAAAAGATTTATGTAAACGACATCCTCAAGCGTCGGACAACCTATACCTACGACGCTTACGGCAACGTGCTCACTTCCCGACAATACAATTCCGGCGGCGAGGATGTGCTGACCCAGTATACCTATCAGGATAACGCTTATCTGGCCTCGCGCTCTGTGTCC
>JAFZPW010000105.1 GCA_017552495.1 Clostridia bacterium
GAATAAGATGGGAAGCTATGTGCCCTCCACGAAAGCGGAGCGGCAGGCCATGCTGGAGGCTGTCGGCCTGAAAAACGAGCGTGAGCTCTTTGCCGACGTGCCGCAGAGCATGATCCTCGACCGCCTGCTGGATCTTCCGGAGGGGATGAGCGAGCTGGAGGTGCGGCGTGCCGTCACCGCCATGGCGGAAAAGAACAAGGTGTTCTCCACCGTTCTGCGCGGCGCCGGCGCTTATGACCACTATATCCCCAGCATCGTCAAATATATCCCCGCCAAGGAAGAATTCCTCACCGCTTATACTCCGTATCAGGCCGAAATGAGCCAGGGCGTTCTGCAGTCGATCTTTGAGTATCAGACCATGATCTGCCAGCTTACCGGCATGGATGTTTCCAACGCTTCGGTTTACGACGGCGCTACCGCCGCCGCGGAAGCCGCCGCTATGTGCCGCGACCGCAAGCGCACGGTCACCCTGATCTCGGCCGCCGCCCATCCCGACACCATTAACACCGTCCGCACCTATTGCTACGGCACCAACCATGAGTTGCGGGTGGTGCCCTTGAAGGACGGCAAGACCGATCTTGCCGCGCTGAAGGAAATGCTCACCCCCGACGTTGCTTCCGTCTACATCCAGCAACCCAACTTCTTCGGCTTGCTGGAGGATGCGGAGCAGATCGGTGAGATCGTCCACGGAGCCGGCGCCATGTATGTGATGGGCTGCAATCCCATCGCTCTGGCCCTACTCAAGACGCCGCGGGAGTGCGGCGCCGACGTGGCGGTGGGCGAGGGCCAGCCTTTGGGTATGCCGATCGCCTTCGGCGGTCCCTATCTGGGCATCATGGCCACCACGCAGAAGCATATGCGCAAGCTGCCTGGCCGCATCGTGGGCGAAACCGCCGATGATAACGGAAACCGCGCTTACGTTCTGTCTTTGCAGGCCCGCGAGCAGCACATCCGCCGCGAAAAGGCCAGCTCCAACATTTGTTCCAACGAGGCGCTGTGCGCCCTCACTGCCGGCCTGTATATGGCTTCCATGGGACCCGACGGCATGAAAGAGGCTGCCCGCCAGTCGATGGCGAAGGCCCATTATCTGGCCAAGGCGCTGTGCGCGCTGCCCGGCGTGCGTATGAAATATACGGGCGAGTTCTTCCACGAGTTCGTCACCGTTTTGCCCAAGACCGAGCAGGTTTTGAAGGCTCTGGAGGACAACGGCATCCTGGGCGGCCTGCCTGTGGATGACGGCGTTCTGTGGTGCGTCACCGAAAAGGTGGCCAAGGCCGATCTGGACAAGGCTGTATCCATTGTAAAGGAGGTGCTGGAAGCATGAAGCTGATCTTTGAAAAGAGCGTTCCCGGCCGCAAGCTGTCGCTTCTGCCCGCCTGCGACGTGGAGGAATACGTCCTGCCTGAAGCCTTTGCCCGCCGCGAGGCGCTGGATCTGCCCGAGATGAGCGAGACCGACGTGTCCCGTCATTATACCGAGTTGTGCCACAACGTTCACGGCGTCAACTGCGGCTTTTATCCGCTGGGCTCCTGCACTATGAAGTACAATCCCCGCATCGACGAGGAGATGGCCTCGCTGCCCGGCTTCACCGATGTGCATCCTTTGGCGCCCGCTTACGCCACCGAGGGCTGTCGTGAAGTGCTGGACACCGCAAAGAAGTATCTTTGCGAGATCTCCGGTATGGACGAGATGACCTTCCAGCCCGCCGCAGGCGCCCACGGTGAGTTTACCGGCGTGATGCTCATCAAGCAGTATCATCGCTCCCGCGGCGACGAAAAGCGCACCAAGATCATCGTTCCCGATTCCGCTCACGGCACCAACCCCGCCACCGCCGCCATGTGCGGTTTTGACGTGGTCAACATCGCTTCGGCGCCCAACGGATGCGTGGATCTGGAGGCGCTCAAGGCCGTTTTGGGCGACGATACCGCCGGATTGATGCTCACCAACCCCAACACTGTCGGCATCTTCGATGAAAACATTCTGGAGATCACCCGTCTGGTGCACGACGCCGGCGGCCTGTGCTATTACGACGGCGCCAACCTCAATGCCGTTATGGGCATTGTCCGCCCCGGCGATATGGGCTTCGACTGCATCCACATGAACCTGCACAAGACCTTTGCCACGCCGCACGGCGGCGGCGGTCCCGGCGCGGGCGCTGTGGGCTGCAAGTCCTTCCTCAAGGAATTCATGCCCCGTTCCGCTACCATGCAGGGGGAGGGCGGCATCCAGGTGCGCGGCTTCTCCGGCAACTTCCTGGTGGTGGTCAAGGCCATGACCTATCTGCTGACGCTGGGCCGCGAGGGCGTGCCCGAGGCAGCCGTCAACGCGGTGCTCAACGCCAACTATCTGATGCAGCGCATCAAGGGCACCTTTACCCCTGCTTTTGACCGCATCTGCATGCACGAGTTTGTTTTGGATCTCAGTGAATTTAAGAAGGAAACCGGTGTTTCCGCGCTGGACGTGGCCAAGACGCTCATCGACTATGGCATGCATCCCCCCACGATGTACTTCCCGCTGATCGTTCATGAGGCCCTGATGCTCGAGCCCACCGAGACCGAGAGCAAGGAGACCCTGGATTGGGCGGCGGAGATCTTCCGCAAGCTCTATCAGATGGGCCATGACGATCCCTCTTATATGCACGCCGCGCCGCATCACGCCCAGATCGGGCGTCCCGACGAGGTTGGCGCTGCACGCAACCCCGTGCTGCGCTGGAAAAAGGCATGATTTCCCGCCTGACTGTCTGCAACGGCAGCAGCCACGATCCCTGGTATAATCTCGCCGTGGAAGAGACCCTTCTGAAAAGGGTCTCTTCCGGCGAAATCATTTTGTATTTGTGGCAAAATGCCCATACGGTGGTCATTGGCCGCAACCAAAACGCATGGAAAGAGTGCCGCGTTTCTCTTTTGGAAGAAGAAGGCGGCAAGGTGTCCCGCAGGCTTTCTGGCGGCGGCGCGGTATACCACGATCTTGGCAACCTCAACTTTACATTTCTTGTCCGGCAAGAGGAGTATGATGTGTCGCGCCAGCTTTCTGTGATTGAATTGGCTTGCAGAAAAGCGGGGATCCCCGTGGAACGCTCGGGCCGCAACGACCTGCTGGCAGAGGGCCGGAAATTTTCCGGAAACGCCTTTTACCAGCACGAGGGGGCCTGTTATCACCACGGCACCCTGATGGTAAATGTGGATACTGGGCGTGTGGGACGGTATCTCAGTCCATCCAAAGCCAAACTCCAGGCAAAGGGCGTAAACTCGGTTCGTGCCCGCGTGGTCAATCTGACGGAGTACGCGCCAGCGATCACCTGCGACGAGTTGCGGCGCGACCTGATCGCCGCCTTTGAAACGGTATATCAGGGCAAAGCGGCTCTTTTGACAGAGTGGGATCTGGACGCGGCCGCCGTGGAGGCGCTGCGCTCCCGCAACGAAAGTTGGGAATGGCGGTTTGGGAAGAATCTTCCCATGAGTTTTTCCTGCGCCGATAAATTGGAATGGGGCGAAGTGCAACTTTCCCTTCAGGTGGAGCAGGGCGTAGTGCAAGGCGTGCAGGTTTTTTCCGACGCCATGGACTGGAGCCTTGCCTCCGCGATCGAGCAGGCGCTTTTGGGCGCACGGTTTACACAGGAGGCCCTGCGGGAGCGGCTGTTTGCCGCGCCGCTGGAACCAAACGTCCGGCAGGATCTTGTCGCCCTGCTGGAAGAACAGGAGATTTGATTATGTACGACTATCAACTGATCGTCATCGGCGCAGGCCCCGGCGGTTATGTGGCCGCGCTGCGCGCCGCAAAGCTGGGAGCAAAGGTAGCCGTGGTGGAAAACAGGGAAGTGGGCGGCACTTGCCTCAACCGGGGCTGCATTCCCACAAAAACCCTGCTGCATTCCTCTCAGATCTATCATGATATCGCCACCGGCGAGCATGCGGGCGTCACAGCGGAGCAGATCCATGTGGATATGAACGCCATTTTTGCCCACAAGCGGGCAGTGTCCGAAAAACTGTCCTCCGGCATCGAGGGAATGTTCAAGTCCGCCAAGATCGACCTGCTGAGGGGAACGGGCGCCATCGTCGCGCCCCATACCGTCGCGGTCAAGACTGCCGACGGCGAGGAGACTCGCACCGCCGAATACATTCTGGTGGCCACCGGATCGGTGCCCGCCCGTCCGCCCATTCCCGGCCTTGATTTGGAGGGCGTCATGACCTCCGACGAACTTTTGGAAGGCTGCGACCGCTTGTATGATTCCATCGTCATCATCGGCGGCGGCGTCATCGGCGTGGAATTCGCCACCTTCTACAACGATCTGGGCTGCCAGGTCACCATTCTCGAGGGGATGGATCGGCTGCTACCCACCATGGATCGGGAACTGGGTCAGAATCTGGCCATGATTTTGAAAAAGCGCGGCGTCAACGTGGTGCTGGGTGCTATGGTGCAGCATGTGGAAAAGACCGCTGAGGGTCTGACGGTGCAGTATATGCAGAAGGACAAGCCCGGTGTTGCCTGCGCCGAAACGGTGCTTTGCGCCATCGGCCGCAAGCCCTATCTTGAGGGCGCCTTTGCCTCCGATATGCTGCCGGAAATGAACGGAAAGAGCGTCAGGGTGGATGAGAATTATCAGACCAGCATCCCCGGCGTTTACGCCATCGGCGACGTGTCTTCTAAAATTCAGTTGGCGCACGTGGCTTCCGCTCAGGGAACGGCCTGCGTGGAAAATCTGTTCGGTACACGGGAACAGATCGACATGAATGTGGTGCCGAGCTGCATTTACAGCCGTCCGGAGATCGCCGTTGTCGGCATGACCGACGCGGAGGCAAAGGAGGCAGGCATCCCCGTGAAGGTGGGAAAGGGCCTGATGGGCGCCAACGCCCGCACCGTCATCGTGGAGGGCGACCGCGGCTTTATGAAGGTGGTGGCCCACGCCGAGACCGGGAAGCTTTTGGGCGCGCAGCTTATGTGCGAGCACGCCACCGACATGATCTCGGAATTGGCGCAGGCCATCGCAAATGGCCTGACGGCCGACCAGATGCTTCTGGCCATGCGTCCGCATCCCACCTTTGAAGAGGTTATGACCGAGGCTTTCTCCGATCTGCGGGCCAAGCTGCGTTCCTGATCTGCAGCGATCGAAAACCGAAAGCGGCGTTCCGATCCGTCGGAACGCCGCTTTTTTTGCCCGCAACGCAAGTTTTCCTTGACAAATGCGGCGGATGTCCGCTATACTTTTATCGGAAAAGGGAGTAGTTTGCGCGCATTGCGTGCGGCGCAGCCCGTCATCCCGTGCTTTTGCACCGGACTGCTGCCTGAAACAAAACGAGACTTTGCCGCATTTTTGGAATGCCGGTAAAAGTCTTTTTTTATTGGAAGGGAAGGAAACTACTATGCAGACGTTAGCCTTGATCCTCTTTCTCATCACCTATGTGCTGATGATCGCGCTCAGCGACAAGCGTCCCTATGTGGCGCTTGTTTCCGCTGTAATCTCGGTGGCAGTGGGTATTATGCCTGCCTCCCGCGTGTTTTCGGCGGTAGATTGGAACGTTTTGATGATGCTGGCGGGCACCATGGGCACCGTATCGCTGTTTATCGCCTCGAAAATGCCCAACCGGCTGGCGGATCTGATCCTTCAAAAGACGCCGAACGTCATGTGGGTGGCGGTGGCTATGTCGATCTTTGCGGGCGTGGTATCCGCCTTTGTGGACAATGTGGCAACGGTGCTGATGATCGCGCCGGTGGGGTTTGCCATTTGCCGCAGGCTGAATATTTCCCCGGTGATGATGCTGATCTGTATCTCGGTCTCCTCAAATTTGCAGGGCGCGGCCACGCTGGTGGGCGATACCACATCCATCATGCTGGGCGGCTATGCCAACATGGATTTTCTGGACTTCCTCTTCATGCAGGGCAAGCCCAGCATCTTCTGGGCAGTGGAGTTGGGCGCGCTGGCAACGGTGCCGGTGATCATGCTGCTGTTCCGCCGGGAGAAGGGCAAGGTGACCATGAGCAAGCTCACCGAGGTGGAGGATTATTTTCCCAGCGTTCTCTTGGTGGCCACGGTGATCCTGCTGATCGCGGCGTCCTTTATTCCGAACAAGCCGCCTGTCACAGACGGCCTGATCTGCCTTTCGATCTTTGCAATCGGCCTGATTCAAAACGTTGTAAAGGAAAAGAGCTTTGCTGGCGCGAGGGCGGCTTTGAAGGATATCGACTTTATGACGCTGGTGCTTTTAGGCAGCCTGTTCATCGTGATCGCAGGGCTCACCGAGGTGGGTGTTATTGAGCGGATCAGTCAGATGTTTGTCCGGGTGGGGGGAAGTAATCTCTTTGTGATGTATAGCCTGATCGTCTGGGGCTCGGTGCTGATGTCGGCTTTTATTGATAATATTCCTTATGTCGCTACTATGCTGCCGGTGGTCACGGGCATCTCCGCCATGATGGGATGCAGCCCCTATGTGCTCTATTTCGGCCTGCTTACCGGCGCTACGCTGGGCGGCAATCTCACGCCCATCGGCGCCTCCGCCAATATCGCCACCATCGGGATCCTGCAAAAAGAGGGCTGTAAGGTTCGCACACAGGATTTCCTCAAGGTAGGCGTGCCTTTTACCTTGACGGCAGTAACGGTGGGGTATCTCTTCTGCTGGTTTGTGTGGGCCTGAATCACGCGTCAAAACGGACGGCTTTGCCGTCCGTTTTTCTTACATTGACAAGCCATTTTGAAAATTTTATAATAAAATATCAGGAAAAGAACCGTACGAAAAGGGGGCTTTACCGTGAAAAAGACCAGACTTCAGCACCCATATCTGACCATCCGTCAGCCGGACGGTCGTCTGGCGTATGGCGGCGATCAAAGTGTGGCGCAGGATAAGGTCATGCGTCGATGCGGCTGCGGCGTGGTGGGCGGTATCTGCACCGCTGGCACGCCGATTGCCGCGCTGCGGCGCTTTCCGGCGCCGACGGCGAGGTGATCCCGCAGGAATGGTATGAAGCGCTCCTCCAGCGTCTGCGCAGACGCTATTTTCCCATTCTGTATCCCTTTGGAAAGGATGGCGTTACACTGGCCATGGGGATGAACCGCTATTTCCGCAAATACGGGATCCCGCTGCGCGCCCGGTGGAACGGCGGCAGGCGGTCGCTCTGGAGCAATCTGGAGCGGATGCTCAACGAGGATATTCCCGTGATCCTTTCGATCGGGCCCAATTTTCCGCTGTTTTGGCAAAAGCATAAACTCACATTGTATCGGCGCGCCCCGGAGGGATTTCGTCCGGCAAGCGCCGCAAATTCCCATTTTTTAATGGTGACGGGTGTGGAGGACAAGTGGCTACAGGTATCCTCCTGGGGACAGGCGTATTATCTTGACCGGGACGAATATTGCGATTATGTCCGCAGGCATAGCTGCTGGCTGTTCAGCAACATCCTTTCGGTGAAACGCATATGACAGCAGGGGAACGCTTTATCGTGTTCGACGTTGAGACGCCGAACTGCGCTAACGACCGTATAAGCGCCGTGGGCGTGGCAGTGGTGCAGGAAGGGGAGATCGTCCAGTCGTTTCATACGCTGGTCAATCCGGAGACCAGATTTGATCCATTTAACATATCGCTGACCGGGATCACGCCGCAGGCGGCGGCGCAGGTTCCAACCTTTCCGCAGCTTTGGCCGATGATCGAGCCGATTTTTTCTCATGGCATTCTGGCGGCGCACAACGCGCCCTTTGATATGTCGGTACTGGCAAAATGTCTGCGGGCATACGACTTGGAATGGAAGGAAAAAACGGACTATCTCTGTACCTGCCGCATGGCTCGCAAAACGCTTCCCGCACTGGAAAATCACCGGTTGGACACGCTGTGCCGGTATTTTACCATCCCTCTGGAGCATCACCGCGCGGGAAGCGACAGCCTTGCCTGCGCGAGAATTCTGCTGGAGCTTCAAGCCTTGGGCGCCGATCCCGCCGTTTTTTGCCGGACTTACGATTTATCTCAAATCTGTACCCTGCGGCCCTGACCTGGGCTGATTTTATGGAAAGAGAGGCGCTGTGCATGGCGTTTTTACGATTCTTGGAGGGGCTTCGCACCCCGCTGCTGACCCGATTTTTTTCCGCTGTTACTTATGCGGGCGATGAGATCTGCTTTATGACGCTGGCACTGCTGCTGTTCTGGTGCGTCAGCAAACGTTACGCTTATTACCTGTTTACCGTCGGCTTTTTAGGGACCGCGGCCAACCAAAGCCTGAAACTGCTGTTTCGCATCCCGCGGCCATGGATCGTGGATCCCGGCTTTACCATCGTGGAGGCGGCGCGGGCCGGCGCGGGCGGGTATTCGTTTCCTTCGGGACATACGCAGACCGTCGTAGGGACGCTGGGCGTCGCGTGGTTTGCCTGTAAAAAACGCTGGCAGCGGATTTTGTGCGCCGCGCTGATGCTGCTGGTACCTTTTTCCCGGATGTATCTCGGGGTGCATACCCCCCTTGACGTGGGCGTGGCGTTTCTGACGGCGCTGGCTCTGCTTGCTCTGCTGTATCCCTGCTTCCGCACAGAAGATGGCTTCCGGCGCTGGATGCCGCGGATCTTTCTGCTGCTGGCGGCGGCTTCGGCGGCCTATCTCTTCTTTGTACTGTGCTATGCCTTTCCCGCCGACATCGACGCGGATCATCTGTTTGAGGGAACGAAAAACGCCTATACCATTCTGGGCTGTATGCTGGGACTGACAGTTTCCTATCTCTATGATCGAAAAGCGCTTCATTTTCAGACGGAAGCGCCTTTTGGGGGACAGGCGCTCAAACTGGTGCTGGGTCTGGCGCTGCTTATGGCCATCCGCATCGGCACAAAGCCCGTGCTCAACAGTCTTTTGAACGGCCATGCCGCCGAAGGCGCGATCCGGTATTTTCTTATGGTGATCTTTGCGGGTTGCGTCTGGCCTCACACCTTTCCATTTTTTGCAAAAATCGGAACGAAGAAACGGGGGTGAAAGCATGACAGAGGTCGTTGCGGCGCTGATACGCAAGGATGGAAGGTTTCTCATCTGCCAGCGGCCGGCGCATAAGGCGCGGGGACTGCTGTGGGAGTTCGTGGGCGGAAAGATTGAGCGGGGAGAAACTGGTGAGCAGGCGCTCATCCGCGAGTGCAGAGAAGAACTGGGGATCACCGTTTCGGTGGGGAAGGTCTTTACGCAGGTCACGCACGTCTATCCCGATCTTATCATCCATCTGACGTTGTTTGAAGCCGCCATCGCCTCGGGAACACCGCAACTTTTGGAGCATAACGATCTGCGCTGGATCACTCCGGACGAGATCGGGCGTTATTCTTTTTGTCCCGCGGATGAAACGATTCTGCGGGAGATCGAAGCGCGGTTTTCGGAAAATGGTTGTGATATCCGCAGGATAGCTTTGACAACAGACGCGCAGTAGGGTATACTGTTATTCAGAAATCTTTGTTATTCCGGCGAAGGGAAGGGCCACCATGAAGAAGGAACAATGGGAAACACAACGGGCGCGTCTTGCAAAGATCGTGGAGGTGGGAGCTTCCAGCGATCTGGTGAGCCGCGGGTATGATTTTTTTATCACAGCCATTATCCTCCTCAATCTTGCCGTGGCGCTGGTCAGCACCTTTTCCGATTTTTATGCCCGCCATGCGACGATTCTGGAGACCGTGGAACATATTACCGCCGTGCTGTTTGCGGTGGATTATATTTTGCGTATTTTTGCCGCAAAATATATCTTTCCCCGCGGCACCGAACTGCGCTCGGTGTTTCGCTATATCAGTTCGTTTGGCGGACTGATTGATTTGTTTAGTTTTTTGCCTACCTTTTTACCGGTGTTTTTTCCGGCGGGCGCAGTGGCCTTTCGCGTGTTCCGGATTATTCGCATTTTCCGCCTGTTCCGGATCAACACGTATTACGATTCGCTCAACGCCATCGCCGAGGTGCTTTCCAAAAAGCGCCAGCAGCTTGTGTCTTCGGTGTTTATCATTCTGGTTTTGATGCTGGCTTCCAGTTTGTGTATGTATAGTGTGGAACACGAGGCGCAGCCCGCCGTGTTCCAAAACGCTTTTTCCGGTTTATGGTGGTCGGTGTCCACACTTTTGACCGTGGGCTACGGCGATATTTATCCCATTACCGCGCTGGGCAAAATTCTCGGCATTGTGATTACGTTTTTGGGCGTGGGTATGGTGGCCATTCCCACCGGTATCATTTCGGCCGGCTTTGTGGAGCAATATTCCCATATGCAGAACAGCGGCCGTGTCGCCCGGGAAAAAGATATTCAATTTATCAAGATCCGTTTGCAGCAAAAGGATCTTTGGGTGGGAAGACACATTTCCGAGCTGGAGCTGCCCTACGGCCTTATTTTAACGGCGATCCACCGGGGACATGACGTTTTGGTCCCCAAGGGAGATTTGAGGCTGGAGCGGGATGACACTGTGATTTTGGGAGCCGAACCGCTGCCAGGCGACCTTCATGTGGAACTGAAGCAAGTGACGCTTCTGGCGGAGAATCCGTGGAACGATCAATATGTCCGCGATCTGGATATTTCCCGGCAATCGGTGATCGTAATGATCAAACGGGGAAGGCGGGTCATCCTTCCCAACGGCGGCACCCGTCTGAAGGAAGGGGATATCCTGCTGATCCACTCCAAGGGAAACGTGCCGGGCGGAATGTCGTTTCAAATCTGATGGAGATGGATCGGAAGCAGGAGGCGCGCTGCACGCTTTGTCCCCGGAAATGCGGCGTCGATCGGCGCGCGGCCCGGGGCTATTGCGGCGAGGGCGCAGAGGTTCGCGCGGCCCGGGCGGCGCTGCATGCTTGGGAAGAGCCCTGCATCAGCGGGAAAAATGGTTCCGGGACGGTATTTTTTACCGGATGCACGCTGGGCTGTGTGTTTTGTCAGAATCGGGAAATCAGCCGGGGCGGCGTGGGAAAACCGGTCTCGGTGGAGCGCCTGGCAGATATCTTCCGCACGCTGGAAAACCAGGGCGCAAATAATCTGAACCTTGTAACGCCAACCCACTTTACACCGCAGATTTTACAAGCGCTTTCCCTGGCAAAGCCGTCCATTCCCGTACTGATGAACAGCGGGGGATATGAACGGATAGAGACGCTTCGGCTTTGGGAGGGAAGCGTCGATCTCTATCTTCCCGATCTCAAGTATTATGATGCGGCGCTGTCGGCCCGGTACTCTGCGGCGCGGGATTATTTTTCGGTGGCTTCCGCCGCCATCCTTGAAATGCATCGGCAACAGCCCCGCCTTGTGTGGGACGGGGATTTGTTGAAAAAGGGCTTGATCGTCCGCCATCTGGTGCTTCCGGGGTGCAGGCGGGATTCGCTGCGGCTGCTGGATTTTCTGGATCACGCGCTGCCTAAAGAGAGCTTTTTGCTCAGCCTGATGAGTCAGTATACGCCAACGTCCGCCTGTGCGGCTTTCCCGGAAATCAACCGGAGCGTTACCACCTATGAATATCAAACCGTGGCGGATCGGGCGGCGGAGCTTGGTTTTCAGGGCTTTTTGCAGGATCGGCGTTCGGCAAAGGAAGAATATACGCCCCCTTTTAATTTGGAAGGAATAGAATAAATATACCGACAGGAGGAACCGACGATGTACCGTGAACAAATCGAGACCTATTTTGCGGACAAGCAGGAGCAGATTGTTTCCGATATCTGCCGCCTGATTCGCATCAAAAGCGAAAGAGAGGAGCCAAAGCCCGGGATGCCCTTTGGCGAAGGCCCCTGCGCCGCTTTGCAGGAGGGCCGCAGGATGCTGGATGAGATGGGCTTCCGCACCAAGAATTTTGATAACTATGTCGTCACGGCCGAGCTCAATGACAAGCCGGCTTATCTGGGCATTTTGGCTCACCTGGACGTGGTGAGCGAAGGAAGCGGCTGGACGATGCCGCCCTATGATGGCACGGTGAAGGACGGCTTGCTCTATGGCCGTGGCTCCGCCGATGACAAGGGCCCGGCGGTGGTCTCTATGTGGGCGATGAAGGCTGCCCGCGAGATCAATCCCAATCTTTCCAAGGGCGTGCGCCTGATTCTGGGCAGCGCGGAAGAAACGGGAAGCGAAGATTTGGATTATTATTTGCCCAAAGAGCCCGCGCCGCCGCTGAGTTTTTCTCCCGACGCGGAATATCCCGTCATCAACATCGAAAAAGGGATGCACCGTCCCGTTTTTGGCGCCGACTGGCCGGAAGATCCCGCGCTTCCGCGGGTGACGTCGATCCGCGGCGGCACCACTGCCAATATCGTGACCCGGGAATGCACTGCCGCACTGGAGGGCGTCGCTGTCGATGTGGTGCGCACCGCCTGCGAAAAGACCGAAGCGCAGACCGGCGTTTCTTTTGCGGTCAGCGAGGAAGCGGGGAAGGTTTGCGTCCATGCTTTGGGCGTCAGCGCGCATGCCTCCTCGCCCGAGAGCGGCAAAAATGCGCAGGTCGCCATGCTCGCCATGCTGGCGGCGCTGCCGCTGACCGACACGGCCTGCACCCGTGCGATCCGCGATCTGGCCCGCCTGTTCCCCTTTGGCGACAATCACGGCACGGCGTTGGGCGTGGATCAGCAGGACGAAATCTCCGGCCGCCTGACGCTGGTGTTCAGTGTGCTGGAACTGGGGCTTACCGGATTCCGCGGCCAGTACGACAGCCGCTGCCCGATTTGCGCCAAGGACGAAAACATGAGTTTTGTGGCGGAAAAGGCGCTGGCAGATTGCGGCTTCCGCGTGCTGGAAAACGGCGAAATGCGGCCTCCGCATCACACGCCGGCCGATTCCGAACTGTGCAAAGCGCTGCTCAAGACCTATGAGGAATACACGGGTCTCAAGGGCGAATGCCTTGCCATCGGCGGCGGCACCTATGTGCATGAGATCGAGGGCGGTGTTGCCTTCGGCTGCGCCCTGCCCGGCACCGACAACCGGATGCACGGCGCCGACGAGTTTGCCGTGATCGAAGAGCTGATGCTCAGCGCGAAAATGTTTACCCAGATCATTCTGGATCTTTGCAAATAACGCGATAAGGGGACAAGCCTTATGAAGGATGGGTTTGTTAAGGTCGCCGCTGCGGCGCCCGGAATGCGTCTTGCCGATTGCGCTTTCAACGCGGCCGCCATTTCTGCGTCTGCGCGGACTGCGGCAGAGCGGGGTGCGAATCTATTTGTGACGCCGGAGCTTTCGATTACCGGTTATACCTGCGGCGACCTGTTTTTTCAGCGCACGCTGCTGGACGCGGCGGAAGCGGGGCTCCGGATGCTGCTGCATGACACGGCCGATCTGCCCATGCTGATCGCCGTGGGTGCGCCCGTGCGCCATCAGGGGAACCTCTATAACTGCGCCGTGCTGCTCTATCGGGGAAGGATCTTGGGCGTGGTACCCAAGACCAATCTGCCCAATTACGACGAGTTTCAGGAACTGCGCTTTTTCTCGCCTGCGCCTGCGGGCGAGAGCACGGCGTCGCTTTGCGGTATGGAAGCGCCTTTTGGCGCGGGGCTTCGGTTTGTCTGCGAAGAGATGCCGGCGTTCACGGTGGGTATGGAGATCTGCGAGGATCTTTGGGTGCCGGTATCGCCCTCGGCCGCCATGTGCCGCGACGGCGCGACTGTGATCGCCAATCTTTGCGCCAGCCACGACGGCTCCGGCAAGGCTGCGGAGCATCGCGCACTGGTGACCTCCCATAGCCGGAGCTGCCATTGCGCTTATCTCCTTTCCAACGCGGGAATCGGGGAAAGTACGGGAGATCTTGTGTTTTCCGGCCGTCAGCTTGTGGCGGAAAACGGCGTTTTGCTGGCGGAAACGGCGGCGTTTTCCGACGAAATGGCAATTACGGAGATCGACGTGGAACGTTTGGTCACCCAGCGGTGCAGAACCAACACTTATCCCGCCCCGGCGCCCATGGCTGCCGAGCCTATCCGGTTTTCCATGCCCCTGCGGGAAATCGGGCTGACGCGGCCGGTTGCCGCCGACCCCTATCTTCCGGCAGAGCCCCGGGCCTGCGCCGAGGAATGCGCCTGTGTCTTTTCGTTGCAAACGCAGGCGCTGGCTCGCCGAATGAGGCATATCGGCGCGTTGAGCGCCGTGATCGGCGTTTCCGGGGGATTGGATTCCACGCTGGCGCTGCTGGCGGCTCACGGAGCTATGAAACTGCTGGAGAAGGACGCCTCTGGCGTTACCGCCGTTACCATGCCCTGCTTTGGCACCAGTGCCCGTACCCGGGACAACGCGGGCGCCCTTTGCAAAGAGCTGGGGCTGACGCTGCGGGAGATTCCCATCGCCGCCGCGGTAAGCGGTCATTTTGCCGACATCGGGCACGATCCCGCAAATCATAACGTGACCTTTGAAAACGCGCAGGCTCGGGAGCGCACGCAGATCCTGATGGATCTCGCCAATGAGAACAACGGTCTTGTGGTGGGCACGGGAGACCTGAGCGAGCTTGCGCTGGGCTGGGCC